>JAHKLF010000161.1 GCA_029856615.1 Candidatus Njordarchaeota archaeon | reverse complement strand
CTCATAACTCCCGTAAATACTCAACAACCTCTTTAGGCAATCTCGCTACAGGCACTCCAGCTTCATTGAAGGCTTTAATCTTTGTCTCTGGTTTGCCCATCTCTCCCAAAATAATTGCTCCTGCATGTCCTAGACTCTTTTGCTGAACCTTAATATGTTTACCCGCAATATACGCTACCACCGGTTTTGTTATTTCTCCCTTTTTGATTAACTCAGCAGCTCTTTCCTCTTCAACTCCACCTATCTCCCCAATTATAACAATCCTCTTTGTCTGCGGATCTTCTTCCAATAACTTAAGAGCCTCCGGTATAGAAAGCCCTTTTATCGGATCTCCGCCAATGCCAATAACTACGCTTTGTCCTAATCCTGCATCAGAAAGCGTTTTTGAGATCTCATACGTTAATGTACCACTTCTAGAGATTATCGCTGTGTCGCCTGGCTTAAAGACGTGTCCAGGCATTATTCCTATTTTCGTCTCCCCTGGAACAATTATTCCAGGGCAATTAGGCCCTATTATATAAATATTTCTCTTTTTAGCCATGTCAACAAGCTCCATTACGGTCCATACCGGAATACCCTCAGTAATCACAATTATGGGGTTGAGATTATTATATATTGCCTCTAGAATGGCATCTCTGCAAAATTTCGCTGGCACGAAGATAATACTAGCGTCAGCTTCGTGATGCTCTAAGGCATCACGAATAGAATCATATACTGGTACGCCATGGACTTCCATTCCACCCCTTCCGGGCGTTACACCCGCTACAATTTTAGTTCCATACTCGAGCATTAATTTTGTATGAAATGACCCCTCTCTTCCAGTTATTCCCTGCACGATTACACGGGTGTCCTTATTTACAAGAATAGCCATACTTATTCACCTCTTTCTGCGAGCTGTACAGCTTTCTTAACAGCTTCTATCATATCAGTATATGCTTTTATTCCCGCATCTTCCAGCATTTTTCTCCCAATTTCCTCATTCGTACCCGTAAGACGCACGACTAATGGAATCTCCAATTTAATCTTATTCACAGCCTCCAAGATACCCTGAGCTACCAGGTCACATCTTGTTATACCCCCAAAGATATTCATTAGAATAACTTTCACATTACCTAACTTGAGGATCGTATCTATTGCGGCTACAACTCGCTCTGGCCCAGCACCTCCACCGATATCTAAGAAATTGGCCGGTTTACCTCCAAATTCTCTTACTAAATCAACTGTCGCCATAGTTAATCCCGCTCCATTGCCTATTATTCCAATATCACCATCTAGAACTACAAAGGATATTCTCTTTTCCTTTGCTTTATATTCCAAGCTTTCAGTTCCGCCTCGGGCCTCCTTTATTTGCTTCACCCATGGTTGGCGATATTCAGCATTATCATCTACCATTACTCTAGCATCTACCGCAATTACTTCACCATCTGTAGTTTTAATTAATGGGTTAATCTCGGCGAGAATTAGATCTCTTTCCTTAAATGCTCTCCATAAGTTTATGAATATTGGGACGAATTTCTTCGCTTCCTCGCCTCTTATGCCCAGCTTATTTAACATCTCCATCGCAATAAAACTCGTCATTCCTATTTCTGGGTTAATATGTCTTTTTACGATAGCTTCAGGCTTAGTTCGCGCTACTTCTTCTATATCTATTCCTCCCTCTGTGGAGAAAATAACTATTGGTTTGCGTTCATAGAAATCTAGCATATAGGATAAATAATATTCGTGCGCTATGTTAACTTTTTTCTCAACTAAAATACGGGATACCTTTTCTCCATATAACACTAATTCAAAGACCTCTTTTAAATGCTGTACAAGCTCCTGCTCGTTATCGGCAAACCGTATCGCTCCCGCCTTGCCGCGTCTACCCCCTAGGATCTGAGGTTTTATGACTACTGGAAAACCTATTCTTTTAGTTATATTAATTGCGTCTTCCAATGAAAATGCAATGTCTCCTGGGGGTATTGGGATATTAAATTCTGAGAAGATTTTTTTGCCCTCGTATTCATATAAAAACATATCTCTTACCTCGAATATTTTTTACATTCCTTTGCTAACCCAAATAAAAAAAGTATGTATAATGGCCTCTTCTCATATTTCCTTTTTATATATCGCCTTAGTTTTTTAATGGCACTCTTTAACTCTAAGCATTCCTCGCACTCAATGTTTTGAGGACATTGTTCGGGAGGAATAAGAATAATAGGCTTATTTTCTCTAAGGAATCTTTCATATATCTCTTTTAAGACTAGATTATTAAGTAACTTCGTTTTAAGCGATTCGTCATCGATTTCGATTGCCAAGATGTCATAGTCTTTATCCATTAAATCTTTTAACATAGAAACTCTTATTTTGATAATTTTCATATCACTCATACATAAGACCCTTAAGGAGGCTACTATGATGATAAAATTCCGAGGGATCGCTGAATATGTAATGAGTTCTCCCTTACCAGCTGCCTTAAAAGAGAATATCCCTCATATCATTGATAAACTTAATAGTGACATTTTAAGAAAAGGCGCTAAAAATCCTCAAGATGCTGCCAAAATTGTTGCCTACAAAATTAAGGACAATATACTGGAATTCACAATCGAAAGCGGTGCTGTAGTGAGATTACATCACGCAACTTTACGAATCAAGAATTTCTTAGCTCCGCTACTCGGCAAAGACTATAGGATAGGTATTAGAACCATAAAAATAAGAAACCCAGAAATACTAATCGACCAAAAATTAAGATTTTCAACTTCGCTGCCTTTAATTCGGGAGATCATTGTAACTGATAACTCCACTATAATCAAACTAAATGATTTAGATGAAAGCATCATCAAGCGGCCTATTATAGATAGGTTACTTAAACTCATAGAAACAAAAGAAAAGAAAGCCAAATGGGGCGGAAAGGTAGAACATTGGAGGCTGATTAAAAGAAGTAAAGAGAAAGAGCCAAAATTCTTCGAGGATCCGAACGAGATAATAGAGAAAATAGGATGGATTAAACGATTCGCTCCAGGTCAATGGCTGTATACACCACCTATAACACATTTAATACGAAGATTTGAACAATTATTCATCAACATCGTTTTAAAGCCTCTAGGATTCGTGGAAGTTATCTTTCCTAAAATAGTTCCCTTAAGGATAGGCGTGAAGACGGGACATCTAAAAGGCACCCCCCATCAAATGATGTTCGCAAGCCAGCCATTATCTTATAACATCGAAGATTTCGATGAATGGATTGATCTAGTAAGCGTGACTGAGGAAGCACCTCCCGAAGAACTTAAGAGATTTTTAAAAGACCCCTCATACTTCCTATGTTTCGCTCAATGTGAGCCATTTTATTGGTTCTTCGAGGGCGAAATCATAGATAGAGAGAAATTACCAATGAGATGGTATGACAAATCCGGCCCAAGCTTCAGATGGGAATCGGGGGGATTAAGAGGCTTAGAAAGACTAGTAGAATTCCATCGTATAGAAATAACATGGATCGGTGAACCAGATCAAGTTATTGAGATAAGAAATCAACTTTTAGAGAGGTACGAATACTTTATGGACAAAGTTCTAGATCTTGAATGGCGTTGGGCATGGGTCACACCATTTTATCTAGTACATGCAGGAGAAATTGAAGAGGAAGAAGCTGAGATCGATATCAATAGGCCAGGAACGATAGATTTCGAGGCTTGGTTACCCTATAAAGGACCCAAAGAAGATCACCATACATGGCTCGAAATCGGAAATATTTCTATCCATGGGGCGAAATATGCAGAACCTTTTAGAATCAAGCACCAGTTGAGAGATAAAATCATTTGGACAGGGTGTTCGGGTTTTGGCGTCGAAAGGTGGTTTATCGCTTTTCTAGCTCAAAAAGGCTTTGATCCTGATAATTGGCCTAAAATCGTTCGTGAAAGAATAACAAGACCCCCGTTGAGTGTTCAATTAGTCACGTATCCCCATACTAAAGAAGGAAAAGAAATATTGGATGAAATAGAAAAATTATTAGACAAGTTACCTGTTGAGTAGGTGTAAAACACATGCGTGATCGAATAACACGTGCTGACAGACCAGAATGGGCGGGCGGAAAGCAATATCACATAGAGTTAAAACCAGGGGATATTCCCGGCTTTGTTTTACTGCCCGGTGATCCAGGTAGAATTGATGTAATCGCCTCACTATGGAATAATGTAGAGGAAGTTGCTTATCATAGACAGTACCGTACAATTAGAGGAACGTATAAAGGAGTTGAGATAGCTGCGACAAGTACTGGAATAGGCGGTCCGGCCACAGAAATAGCATTAATAGAATTAATAAAAGTAGGGGCACACACATTTATCCGTGTTGGAAGTACTGGTGCTATACATCCTGAAATAAGACCGGGAGATTTAATAATCTCCGTTGCTGCGATGAGACTTGAAGGCGCAAGTAAAGCTTATGCTCCCATAGAATATCCCGCAGTTGCCAGTTTAGATGTCACGCAAGCCCTCATATTAGCCGCCGATTCACTTGGTTATCGATATTTTGT
>JAHKLF010000160.1 GCA_029856615.1 Candidatus Njordarchaeota archaeon | reverse complement strand
TATCACTGTTTTATGTTTTATCTTCCTTGTCTTATATTGATCAAATATTTGTCGTAGAATATCAGCTACAAAGAATCTTATCCCGTAATCTCCAAGAGGCGTATTTGCCAAACGAAAGATTACCGCCCATCCTGGTTTAAGAAAATTCTCGGGTTTAATAAATTTGTCTGAGAAAAGATTACTCTCCATCAACCCCCTTACTCTGATTAATAACGCTTGCTTCGTAGCTGCATGGAGATCACTACTTTCTATTATCGCAGATAATTCCTCTAGTGTTATTTCTTCCTTATCGCCTATTAATTCTCGTAAAATAAATGCATATCTCTGCTCTTTTATACCATAGATAAATAATAATCTATCGGGAGTAAATATAGGACTTAAATACGGTGGATTCCATTCCCAATCAAATATTATTACATTTTTATCAAACCCTCTTGGCTCATAATTATATTCATTACGGAGTTTTTCTATCTGCTTTGAATCATCATTTGGTAAAAGAATACTACCATACTCATTATGCACATCAAAAATCACGATTGAAAAATCTTCTTGCGATTCCTCCATTATCCTAAATAATTCTTCTATGAAAACACAAATAGTATATGATTTCCCACCACCAGTAGTCGCTGTGATAAATAGATGTTTCGCAAGATCTCGTGGATTATAGTATACTGGAACGAATTCTGGGTGCGTTAAGACTCTACCAATTAACATACGCTCTTTTGGTAATGATCTCACCAATAATCTCTCTAATAATTCTCTATTAGGCATCACCACTTGAGAGCCTGCGGATACTGGACGTTTTGGAGATACTAAATTTGCATCTTTAAGCTCGCCTAAAACTTCACATTTTGCTATAGCTACTCTACCCGCTGTTTCGATATCTATAACATGCCCAAAAATTCTGCGATTTGTCTCTTTATCAATCGCTATTACATACTGACCTTTGATCACTTTTTTAATATCAAGAATACGAAATGAATATTCTGTGGTCCTAGCTCTTCCATGTACTATGCCTAAAATCATTTCATTGGACTCCACCATCCTCACCTAGAGGAGATGTAGATGATAATAATATGCGGCACACCAGGAACAGGCAAAACTATTTTAGCTAAAGGTTTAGCACGATACGGTTTTAAAGTAATCCACTTGTCTGAGTTAGTAATTCGTGAAAAATTATATTTAAAATACGATGAGAAAAGAAACTCGTACATTATTGATCCAGAAAAACTATTAAAAAAACTCGTAGATCTTCAGAGAACCTCTGATAAGCCAATAATAGTTGAAGGAGTAGGTGCAGAAATTATACCAAAAGAATTCGTAGACGTGTGTATTGTCCTGATTTGTGAGCCAAAAGAATTGCAGAGAAGACTAGAAGCCAAAGGGTATCCGCCTGAGAAAATCGAAGAAAATTTAGAGGCCGAGAGACTAAATATAATTTGGGGCGAAGCGCTAGACAACTATGGCCAAGAGAAAGTAGTTGTTTTTGACACGACAAATATAAGTGAAGAAAAATTAATTTCTGATGCAATTAAAGAACTTAAAAAGAGAGGATTACTAAAAGGAGATCATTAAAATGATGTTAAAGAGAGTAGCCATCTTTTGCGCTCCTAAAGAAAATGTCAGAAAAGAAGCGCACAAGAAGATAAAGATCATAGAGCGAGCCGATTTTGAAATCGTCGGTTTGCATGGTTTTCAGGAAAAAGAAGTTAATCCATCTGAATTATGCAAAGAAGCAGATTTCATAATAGTATTTGGAGGAGATGGAACTATATTATACACAGCTAAATATTGCGGTGATAAACCAATTCTTGGGGTTAATTATGGTAAAATAGGTTTCTTAACAGAGATAACCCCCGATAATTTTAAAACAGCCCTAGAGAAAATAAAGTCTAACATGTTTTGGATACAAGAAAATAAGAGATTAGGAGGAGAGATTGCGTACCCAGATGGCGAAAGACTGGCACTAACAAGCGTGTTAAATGAATATCTTGTTTATACTTCAGCTCTCTCTAAGATGGTATCCTTTGAAATATTTGTTGATCTTGAACCTATCACAAAAGTGCGCGGAGATGGCTTCATTGTAGCAACGCCCATTGGCTCATCAGCTTATGCACTGTCAGCTGGAGGCCCAATTTTAATCCCCAATGCCTTGGCTTTTTTAGTAGTTCCTCTAGCACCACTATGGGGAAAATTCAGGTCTCTAGTATTATCGGAAAAAAATGTCCTTTCTATTAAAGTCAGAGAAGATGGTTCGAACGCAGTTATCGTTGGTGATGGGATGGATAAATACGAACTTCCCCGCGGTAGCCTAGTACATTTTAGACTTACGAATCAAAAAACCAGGTTCATCCGGTTTGGGTCTAAATTTGAGAAATTAAGTAGATTAATGTTAATTATCTAAGGAGACATACAAGAAGAATTGGTGATTTTTTGCGCTTAAAGGATTTAGGAGAAAGAAGAGTATTAAATGATATTATTTTTAAGTATCTAGACCGAGAGGAGAATATTCTGGGAATAGACGAGGATGCCGTAGCTTATAAACTACCAGATGGTCAATTCCTTGTAGTTAATGTAGATACCTTTGTTAAGTCTACTGATGCGCCACCCTTAATGACTTTCTATTATATGGGTGTAAAAACCGTAATTATGACACTAAGCGATTTAATGGCAAAGGGCGCTATACCTAAATATTTTCTCCTGTCAGCTTCCTTACCAAGTGATCTAAAGGTGGAAGATTTAGAGCAAATATTGTCAGGTGTTAAAGATACATGCTATAAATTTAACGTAAAATTTTCAGGAGGAGATTTAGGTAGTGCGCCAGACGTCATCTTAACGGGAATTGGCATCGGATACGCTAGAAGACTCCTTAATCGCTCCAGCGCAGAGCCTGGAGATTACGTCTGGGTCACAGGATACTTCGGATTAACTGGTGCAGCTCTTCATTACTTATTAAAGCAAGGTCGCGTGCTGAATAAAAAGGTACTAAACAAAATAATTGACTACTTTTTAAACCCTCCCATATGTCTAAATGATGGACTCGCTGTCAGTTCAGTAGCAAAAGCGGCAATGGATAGTAGCGATGGTTTAGCTATAACCCTATGGACAATTGCAAAGCAAAGCAAAGTTAAAATAGTGATTGAAAAATTACCCTTGACTCGAGAGGTTATTAAATATGCTCTTTGGAATAATTTGGATCCTAGAGACCTAGTATTTTATGGTGGAGAAGAATTCGAGATCGTATTCACCTCTAGTCTACCAGAAGAAGAAATAATAAATAATTTCAAGAAACTGGGAGCACGTATACCAATAAGGATAGGTGTCGTAGAGGAAGGCTCAGGAGTTTTCTTTAATGGTAAATTATTGGAGAACAAAGGATGGGAGCATTTAACTACTTGAAATGAGGAGTTAGAATGAGTGGAGCAAACAAGGAAGACAAAATTGCTCGAAGACGACTACTTTTAATAGATTCCTCTTTTTTAATGCTGCCCGTAAGTGGCGGCAAGAAAAGGAGACCTTTCAATATTGAAGATGCCCTTTTTCAATTATCTGAAGGCCGCACGCTAGCTGTTTTGGACACAACTATTGAGGAATTAGAATTTCTAAGTCGAAGAAAAAAAGGAAAAAAGAAGCTAGCAGCAGATTTTGCGTTAGAATTTATTAGGAAATCTCGCATCAAAGTAATTAAGT
The DNA here is from genome assembly GCA_029856615.1 of Candidatus Njordarchaeota archaeon. GTDB lineage: Archaea > Asgardarchaeota > Njordarchaeia > Njordarchaeales > Njordarchaeaceae > Njordarchaeum. The sequence continues at coordinate 820 of JAHKLF010000160.1, read as the reverse complement.
CCGATGAGAGAATAGTTAATGAAATTAAAATGCAAGCTGAGAAAATGAAAGGATGGGAGATACACGATGAAATTTTAGCTAGAATGGCGAAGAAATTAAATGCGGCTGTTGCAACAACGGATCTAGAACTCATGCATAGATTAAGAGAAATGGGCGTTCCAGTATACTATCTTAGAGGAAGAAAATGGATTTTCGTTTCCGGTGGTCCATAGCGTCGGTAATTTATTTTGCTCCGGATGCCCTCTCTACGCTCTTCTGTATTTTTTCGATTATGATATTATGCGGTGTTATCAATAAATAATCTTCTCCAATACCGATTATATTACCGTTTATTGACCTCACGTAATTTACAATTCTTTCTAATAATTCTTTAGCCTTCTCAGTATTCTCTCTGTTCACCTTTCGTAAACTTGCTATAATTGACGCCCCGCCCTTTAATATCTCGATAATATTTCTTATGTCGCTTAAGGAAGTTACGGAAATAGCGCATATCTTTGCTGTCTTTTCCTCATCCTTTTTTTTAAAACTTTTATCTACTAATTCTGCATCATCATTACTATGAGAATGCCTAATGGTTGGTTTTTTATTTGTGTTCTTTCTCCACGAAAATAGCATTACCAATTACCCTGGGAGTAACTATAGGAATTATGCATTCTTTTTGGCACATTTGGTTTATTAAAAGAAAGACAATATTAATGTATTACCGAACTAAAAATGACTATTTTATTAAAGGAGGAAAACTTTCTTTAATGCCTCTATGAGTATCTCTCTGGGCTCAGCCTCAATCTTATTCATGTATCTGATAAGAGATCTACATAGT
>JAHKLF010000016.1 GCA_029856615.1 Candidatus Njordarchaeota archaeon | reverse complement strand
TAGTTAATGCTTTTAATTCCCTTTCCATAACTCGCCCCGCATAAGTGGGAAGTACAGCAGCGAAACCCACGACGGATGCGTGGCTCCTGTGCGCAACCGAAAAACCATCTAAAATGAATGCATCAAATAGCGGGGCTAACTCTTTAACAAACTCGGACTGCGCGTGCTCTTCTGGTGATTTCTTCTTACGCTCTTCTGGAAAAGTCCTAACGTTTTTTAGGAGAAGGATTTCTCCATTATTAAGTTCCTTAATAGCGCTTTTAGCTTCATTGCCATATAAGTCATTAACGTATTTTACTGGTTTTCCTAGAATTTCTGATAACTTCTTAGCATGACCCTTTAGCGATTCGATGAAATCTGGTTGTCCTGGTCTACCTTGATGCACTATTATAATAATTCTAGCACCTTTATCCGATAACTCCTTAATCGTAATAGCATGGGCTTTAATTCTAGTATCATCTAAGATCTCTTTTGTTTCCGGATGAATTGGCACGTTGAAATCGGGGCGTATAAGAAGAGTTTTTCCCCTCACCTCTCCGAGATCATCTAGCGTTAAAAACTTGGGCATTTTCGATCACTTATTAAGAATATCTTAGTCTAGGATATCGAGGCTTTTAATTTTTGATGAATCTTTAATAGAAGTATAAATTTCACCACATATATTTTTGAGTACTCATAATTTTCAATGCAGATCAAATTCCAAGAACAAAGAAATGTCCATAATGCTATTTTCGCGTCGAAAAATTAATTCGATTAGATGATCATAACTATTTCACTAATAATCTCGTTAAACCATTACTACTGGAAAGTTAATCTAAAAGCGTAAGTCTCAAATATTCGATGCGTACACGATAACAATTAGCCACGAAACTACTTGTCGATTTCTCTATAACTTGGCTTTACTAAGCATATAATATGAACAATGATAATTCCCTAAGGTACAGAAAAATTGACATGTAGAAAAATAAAGAAATAGAAAAGATTATCTCCTACGAATGTATATTACCACGGCTATAATAGATATAATTCCAATCGCAGCAATCGTTACCGCAAATGTTGTTTCTGGAGTCATCTGAGGTATTATTCCCGCAGCCTTGACTTTTATAGTGATTTCATCATAAGCGGTGTTACCAGCTAAATCAACCACCACCACTTTAATGGTGTATGTTCCAGCCTTAAGCTTAATCTCGTAAGACGTAATATCAGGTGTTAATGTTGCCTTAAGCTCATCATTCACGTAAACACAATACTCTTGGATCCCTATGTTATCAGTCGCTGTCCAATTAATTACGATGGTACCTTCTGTGAGTTCTGAACCGTTGATTGGGTATTGTATGGTTATTTCAGGTGCGATAGTATCAACTATGAATACACACCTTACAATGGCCTCATGACCAACTTTATCAATAGCCTTTATATCAACTATATGCTGGCCGTTGGATAATCCTGTGAATGTATACGACATATTTAATCCGACGTTTGTCCAGTTTCCTCCATCTATTCTTATCTCGTAGTGGTCTATGCCGCTTAGGGCATCCTCTCCACTCCAAGAGACTGTGACGTCAGCTGAGTTAATATATGAGGCATTCGTGGGACTTGTTATGGTAATTGTTGGAGGTGTTAAATCAACATAGAATATTAGTGTAGCTACTCCATAGTTTCCGGCTTTGTCAACTGCTTTTATCTCCACAGTATGCTTGCCTTCAGTCAAGTTTTCAAGCGTATGAGAGGTCTGAGTTCCCTTATCAATCCAGTTTCCTCCATCTATTCTTATCTCGTAGTGGTCTATGCCGCTTAGGGCATCCTCTCCACTCCAAGAGATAGTAATCTTCGTGGTGCCGATGTAAGAGTTATTCTGGGGGCTTTTAATAGTTATGTGTGGAAAAGTCTTGTCTAAAAATACATTGATTGAGGCCGTATTATCGCTTTCGCTTTCATCGTAAAAGCTCTCCGTAGTCACTGTAGCTTTTAGTACGTACTTGCCTTCTTCCGCAATGTCGATTTGCATTGTTATTGATTCTTTATCTCCAGGATTCATGACATCGATTATTTTACTATCAACCTTTTTGTTATTCATGTAAAGTGTTACATTAATATTGTATGCTGTCTTATCACCTTTGTTTTCTACTGTAATGTTGACATTAACGCTAGTTGCCTGAGAGAATATGGTTGGTTCAGCACTTATATGTACGGTGAGATCCCCAAATGTTAGCATATTGGTATCATATAGTGAAAGCTCGTATGTGTACGTCTCTGCTGTATAGGTATACTTTACTAGCATTCCCGTGGTCTTCTCATACCATCCATAGAATGTTCCATAGGGATCTCTGGCTACAATCTTCCATGCATCCAGTGTTGTATCTTTGTAACTGACTTCTTCCTCGCTTATGACTAATCCGAATGTGTCTCCTAGAGCAACTAAATCGCCTATCATTATATCAATCGGAACCATGCCCCCATAATAGCCACTTGCTGTGATGCCTTCATAATCAGTGATCAATCGATTTGTAGTATTAACATAGATGTATCCCACTACACTATCCTTTTCTCCAGAAGTCACTTGTGTGAAGTTTGCAAGTATTTTAACCAAGTCACTCGCAACAAATTCTAAGTATGTCATATTCATATACAAGTAAACCATGCCAGTATCTGGCGAATACGTTTGACCATGTAAAGCATGATAACCGCCAATTATTGGCACCATTGGACCATAAACAAATCTATTTCCGATTATTATAACAGCTTTGTCTTCATTATTATCTGGATTTTCATCTGACGCAATCTCAACTGTAGCCTTTAAGGCTTTTTCTCCAGTTGTTATAGGAGTCCAAGTGCATGCTAGCGTGATTAAACTTCCGTTCTCTAATTGAGGTATCGTAGTGTTGTATACCTCATTATCATCAATAAACAACCTTACAACAACATTAGTTTCCGTCGAATTGCCCGCATTATATACCATTATGTCTATTTCTACATTCGAGTCAATTAAACCATATTCGGGAGCATCTAAGATTATTCCCACGTCATGCTCATACATGCTAAGTATCAAAGTATAGTTGAACTCTAGAACATAGTATGCTGACATACTCACATTCCAATAATATATGGTGACACGGATTACATCAAGCGGTATGTCTGGCTCTGATGAAACATAAATGTATATCGGGTATTCCATATCAGCGGTTTCTCCAGGATCCACGGCAGGGAAAGCGCTATACCCTGGAGAAGAAGGCCAAACTGTACCATATGTGGATTCAGCGTAAACCGAGATCATGACCGCTGTTCCATTCCCTATGTTAGTTATATTGAACGTAAGCTCCGCATCTTCTCCTGGTTCTATTATTCCATCATCATCCCCGTAAGTTTCTTGAATTGTTATATTCTCTACTTTCAACTCGGGAATTCCCTCAACTCTTGCGTATATTGGAACATCGACGACAACAAAATCAGCAGGGATTCCATAAGAATTCCCTGTATCCTCTTGTATAAGTATCGCTATTGTCGCCTCTAAGGTGGCATTTGGATGATTTGGTTGTATGTAGATATCAACATCATCACCACCTTGACCGATAGCATCCATTACTGTGACATAAGTGCTGTTTATATCCACGAGAAGTATAGTGTAGCCATAATATGTGCCCGTGAAATCGAGATAGACGTATATTGATAGGTCCTCATCGCCTTCTATTTTACCATTATAGTTTGGTACTCTGAAATATTCCTCCTCTCTGCAATGTACTGAAAGATCATAAGACCAAGGTTTAACCCCCGTGATCTCCAATCTTATGTAGTATTCGTAAATCACTCGGCTATGATAATTAAATTCCAGCTCTATGTAGTATTCGCCATTTGGCAATGTTTCGCTTGTATTAATTACAATCTTGATGAATTCGTGACCCGACAAGATGTCAAATGAATTATTTGACAGTGATGCATTTATGCCCGCGGGTGTATTAACGGTTATTAATACCCCATCTAATAATTTGCCCGCTAACACAGTTAATGTATATATAGCCTTCTGGCCAGCGTATTCTATTTCAAGTGGTGGACTGGTTAATTGAGGAGGAGTAACGATTAGGCTGTAATTATCCACGACAATCAATGGCCTAATTACTTCACTATAATTGTAGGTGCTATTTCTAAGAACAACTTTTAGTTTGTGTATTCCCGCCGTATTAATCGTTACTCCAAGTGAAACTTCTTTTTCTTCCAGAGGATTCAATGAGTTTAAGGTTACGGAATCGGCCAAGGTACCATCAAGGTACAAGTCGATGTAAAGTGTTTCTGATACTTGTTTAGCAAAATTTAGCACACTTGCGTTAATCTGTACGATTCCTGTGGTTACTGGAATCTTATACTTTATGGCTTTTGTAAGGATAACCTTGTATGGTGTGCCCGCTAGAATAGATAATACATCCACCTTTTTTCCTTCCTGAATATTATTTATCATGTCACTATCATTATCACCAAATGCCCAGGTTATTAAGTAACGAACTTCTCCAGTGCTAATCTTTGTTGTATTCCATTTAAACGCTATACCTACATCTCCCTCATAATAGGAAGAGTTATCAAAGCTATCCTCAGACACACTATAAAAAGCGGTATAACTATAGGTCGCTGTATGGGCTGTGCTAGCATTTACTGAGGAAACTCCCAGGTATACTTCAGGTGCATATTCATAGTACGCGTATAAAATATCGTATTCATCAAGATATTCCGCTATATTGGACCAATATGTATCTTCCATATCGAGATCAGCCGCTAAATAAAGGACGACCCAATCTATGGTTGCATAACTGCTTATTTCGATAAATAGATCCAACCATTTTGATTCTTTGGAAATTATATAGACTGATAGTTTTAGCTTATTGTCTGGAGTAGATAACTCCGTATACGCGACTTTTAATGTTGCGTTCTCGAATAGCATTACAAGAGGTACTTCTACACGCAGCATGCTAAACCAATAGAAATTCACGCTTGTCCCATCATAATATCTTACTGCCATTTCTTCCCAGAACATATTATTATCGTCCGTAGGTTTATAATAGAAGTAATCAGATACGACACCGCTGTAGAATCTTACGATATACCAATCATTCTCAATTTCCACTTTCTCTACTGTAGTTGGTACACTAACCTCGATTACACCATATTGTTCATTTAAATAGTTGTAAGCAGCGTAAACGTTAAGTAATCCTACACCTTGATCATACGCACCATATCCTCGATCCTCAGCTGTGCTTAACATAGCAACCTTTATAAGATCATTTGACGCTGTTGGAAATGCTTGGAGTAATAGAGCAGCAGCTCCCGCTACATGAGGAGTAGCCATGCTAGTTCCCGACCAAGCTTGATAGTATTCACCATATAAGCTATACGGGACACAACTCATTATTCCAACTCCTGGTGCCAAGATATCTGGGTCCATACGTAAATCGTAAGCTGGTCCTCTGCTAGAGAAGAAGGCAATTTTTCCAGATTTATCGGCTGCTCCAACAGTGATTACCTTTTTAGCAATTCCGGGTGCGGTGACTGTGAAATAGTATGGACCCTCATTCCCAGCGGCTATAGCAACTACTACACCATAATCCCAAGCTTCATCTACTGCTAAAGAAACGGGATCCCATGGAGTACCAAATCCACCAATACTCATGCTTATGACGTCTGCTTCATCTCCAGTATAGGGTTCGCCGTCTTCACCGAATGTTGCGTATTCTATTCCTTGAATTATCCAATCCCAATAGCCATATCCCCAATTGCTCAGAACTTTAACGTTCATAAGGTAGGCGCCAGGAGCCACGCCTCTGTATTTCCCACCCGATGCTGCTCCAGTACCAGCGGCTATGCCAGCACAATGAGTTCCGTGACCATGGCCATCCATTGGGGGTTCGTCTGGTATTCCATCAAAATCAAAGTCTACGAAGCTTACTTCGTAGATGACTTTGGGATCATCTGTAGAAGGATCATCATCTAAGTCGTCTAAGTCGGGATGAGTTTTGTCTATACCTGTATCAAGAATGGCAATTACAATACCGCTACCATTATATCCTAGATCCCATAACTTATTTGCTTGGATGATTTTTACGCTGTCATTAAGCATTGGATAAAATGAGCCCATGGATCTTATTTTCTGGTAATCATTTCTCCAATCTGAAGCTTCCTCTTCGATATCCTCGGATAATATATAAGCTCTCCTATTCTTCCAAATGTATAAAACACCGTCGTTTTTAGCAACATCTTTGATGGATTCCTTTGGGCCTCTTATCAATAAGCCAGGAATTATTTTGTATTTCCTAATGATTTCAACATTGGGTATCTCTTCTATTTTCTTTATGACTTCGGATTCCTTGTTTTTGTCGTAGAGAACAATAGCTGTTTGAATTTCTTCTGAGCTAGAGAGTATTTCTGCATCTATTTTTTCATGAGGAACAGCGCTAGTACTCATAGGTGAAGCCGTAGAACTTTCATTCCCTCTGATCTGCAATGTGACACCTACAATGGGAGCTATAAGTAAAGCGAAAATTATGGTGCTTACTATTGTTGTTTTCATAATACTCTTTACAACGCTCCGCAAATATGATCCCCGTAGCAAGATCCATTATGATTAGACAGCATTGTATGATATATTATTAGACGTTTATAAATTTTATCAATAGTAGCTAATTAAATTAGGTATATAAGCACCGGACGTCAATTATCAGAAATCCCTATGTTTTTCATGTTAGATCCTTCTATCAAGTATAGACGCGGCTTAGCACCGTAATCCAAAAAGAATATTGATGAGGATATATAGGAGATATTCCATATCGATAACAGAGTTGAGCGAATAAAGAAAAGGAATAAAGTATCTCTAGTCATTTAGTAAAGTTGAAAGCATGGCCATAATGCGTTCAATTTATACTAATATGAAGCGACATGATAGCTTCTATTTCTAAGAATTAACCTATAATAACGTAGATGAGAGTAAGAGAACTTTTACTTAATTATATTTATATCCTTTTATGCTACTAATTCTTTAGTAAGTATGTTTAAGGGCTGGATATGGAATTACCGGAAACATTAGTTAAAATTCTTGAAAGAAGAGGCCTTGGAGCGGATTATGTAGTCGATGTAATACTAAAAAGCATAAATGCTGATCCAGAGGACTATTCAGCTGCTCACGCAGAACTTGCGATTAAAATGTTTAAAGAAGGAGTCCGGTTTCTAGAGGAAAACAACATTATTCAAGCAAGCGAGAAACTTTATAAGGCGATTGAAGAAACAATAAAAGCGTTAGCGATTGCTAAAAACTTAGAAGAGGCTAAGATAGCTCTTGACAAAGGTCGATGGACTGTAAGTTTGTTGGATAAGGCAGCTAGGAAATTGGGTGACATTATATGGAGAGCATGGACTGAGGCGTATTTTCTCCATGTTAATGGATTTCATGAAACAAGAATCGACATTGACGACGTTAAGGCGCGTTTGAAATTTATTGAAAACGCCATAAACAAATTAAATCTTAGAGATCAATAAGTTATATTAATAATCTATCTACAAGAGAATTTTCGGGAAATTTCTAGAATTCTCTACAATCATTAATTAGGTTTTAAGTCTTGATGTTCCTTTGTAAGATATTCTAGTATCTCTCCTAGATTCCTCATGAAATCTCTAACTGCTTCCGCGCCTTCTCTGGTTATTTTAATGATCGTTGCAGGTTTGAGCTCAACAAATCCTTTAATGATTTCTATATAACCAGCGGATTCCAATTTCTTTAAGTGGCTCGATAAATTTCCTGGTGTGAGGCCTAAGATGCTCTGAAGATCGGTGAATTTCATTTTTACTCGAAGGTATAAGAGTATCATTATTGCTAGTCTGGTTGGTGAACCTAGAATTTTGTCCGTTTTTGAAAGTTCTGCGATTCTCCGTAAGGCTTCAATATCCATCTTATTTTTCCCTTTTCTTTAGGATACGTCCAGCAGTTATGATTAAGTAAACACCGAATAAATAACTTCCTATTATACAAAATACTGTTACAATGAACCACTCATATCCAGGAAACATGCCAATAAGGGGGGTTCCTAGTAATATAATGATACCAAATATTAAATATTCTGTGGAAATTTTACCGGGATAGCGAGGTAACTTAGAAGATGCCCAATAATTACCTATTTGACCAAGACCAACAAATATTTCTGTGAAAATAGGCGCGAGATATTTAGGAAGAATATTTATATTAGCTAAAACCATTGCAGAAACATATATGATGCTCAAAGGAATCCAGACATATGCATAGTAGGATTTCCTTGATTTTCTTTCATATCGTTGCGTTGTGAGATATATAGACGGGACTATTAGGAGTTGTTTTACGAGGATCGCTATCATTGCGTAAATGAATATTCCGAATAAGATATATCCGATTGCGAGTTGATAGGGAAGGAGTGGGAGTTCTATGAAGGTTAGAATGATGAATAAACCTACACTAACGGTAGCTGATATTCCGATATAAAAGCTTCCTATGCCGCGTCTGAAGAGATAATACCCATATACATCTATTATGTCTGCTATTTGGAGTAATCTTTTAGCTCTTAGTACATCTTCTTCCTCCATAGGGATTACCCAATTACATATCCTAGTAGGCGGATATATAAGTTTTCTAGATACTTTGCAGTGCAAAGTTCTCTGAAATGCAGAGAAATTTCATGTTTTATAAGCCTAATAGGTGTTCTAGTATTATTAGGTGGTAGATATGCAAGTAGCAATAAGCATAAGAAATGTTACTAAGATATACGAAAATAAAGTAAAAGCATTAGACAACGTGACATTTGATGTATATAAAGGAGAAATTTTTTCTCTCCTAGGACCAAATGGAGCTGGAAAAACAACGCTCATAAAGATCATAACTGGACAATTAGAGCCAACAAGTGGAGAGGTGTACGTATTAGGCGTAAGCGGCAAGGAGTTTCTTAGATCCGATGTCAGATTAAGAATTAGCTATGTGCCTCAGGAAAATATCATTTGGCCTCATTTAACTGTCGAGGAGAATCTATATCTGATGGGTTCCATGTACAAAATTCCTAAGAGTGATTTAAAAACGAGGATAAGGGAGCTCTTAGAGGAATTCGAATTATTGGAAGCTAGAAAGAGGTTAGCTAAGAAACTTTCTGGTGGCATGAAGAGAAAACTTTCTATAGCAATGGCATTAATGAATGATCCAGATATACTCATTTTAGACGAACCTACTGCGGGTCTTGATCCAAGAGCAAGAGCTTCAATGTTGGCGTCAATTGAGAAGCTTAAGCAATTAGGTAAGACGATATTATTGACTACTCATATCGTTGAAGAAGCGGAGAGATTAGCTGATAGAGTGGGAATTATTAATGCTGGAAAGATAATAGCTATCGATACTCCAGATAATATGAAGTTAAATAGTTGTGGGAGAGAGGTCTTAGAAATTTTATTCGAGGAAATAAGTGATGAAATATGGGATAGGATTCTCTCTATAATTCCTGAAAACAATATCGCGAAAGCTGGCGATAAACTCATTATCAAACAGGATAATCTCCCCCACATAATAGAAAAAATCAGGTCTGACGAAGTCTTGTATTCAAAAATATTGGCATTATCGATGAGAAAATCGAATTTAGAAGACGCATTTTTATTCTTAACAGGTCAATTCCTGAGAGGTGAATAAACATGGCTATTTTAAGCATAATTATTCACAAATTCAAAGGTGCAATACGCTCAAAGGAGCTTTACATATACATAATAGGGTTTCCTCTAATATTTATGATAATATATGGTAGCCTCGCTGGAAGCTTTTACTCAAAAGTAGAACCAATAAAGATAGGCTTCCTGAATACTGACACATCAGTTGAATATACGATAGGTGATGCAACATATAGAGTAAATTACGGAGAGAGATTCTGCACATTTTTAAAGAGCATGAAATATGAGGACACGAATGTCAATGTCTTCAATATAATAAACGTGAGCAGTAGGGAAGAAGCAGAGAACAAAGCTGGGAAACTAGAAGTAGCCGCCGTGTTAGAGACGCCAAGGGGATTTTCTGGAAACATCACAAACTCCCTAAAGTCCATCACTTACTTAACACTCGCAGGTATTCTCAACGAAAAAGCGCAAGAAGCCTATGAGAGTGGAAATTACGAATTAGCAATAAGATACTGGGAAGCCTTAGCTGAAGTATCCGAATTTACTAACCTGACATACTCAATCAAAATTATCTTAATAGGAGATCCCACATATTCCAAGGCTATGCAGGTTTACGAACTCAGCTGGAAGTATCTAGTAAGTTTCGTCTTCAACGAGGCCCAAAGTTTCGCAATTCTCTACGCAGATTATTTGTCAGAGAAGTATAATATAACAGTGAGTATCTCTAATGAGACAGTGGCATCGAACGTAGAAAGAGCGTTTCAAGTTGAATTCGAGAGAATTGGTGGAAAAGAAGGATTAAAGGAGAGTTTTATGAGAATGTATTACGCCGTTTTAGTGCCAGGGCAAATAATTCAGAGTATAATGATAGCAGCAATATCCGTGATATATATGGTTCAACGAGAGATAGAAAGTGGGCTCATGGAAAGAATAAAGCTCACAAAAATTAGTTCTGCGGAATATATTGGCGGAATCCTATTATCATGGGGCATTGTCGCGCTATTTCAAGCAATACTTATGCTAGCAGCAGCAATTATTCTTGGATACGTACAAGTGGTGGGGACTATACTGCACTATATATTAGCTATCACGATACTCGTAATGGCAGGTATATTAACGGCTAGTTTTAGTCTTATAATGACCTCCTTTGTCAGAGGAGAGGCTGCTGGCTCCATAGTGATGGTAATTCTACTAACTGTGTCGCTAATGATAGCCGGATATTTCCCGATACCAAATCCAGTAATCGGAAAATTATTTGGTAGGGAGTTTACAATTATGGACATTGCGCCCTGGCGTAGCGCGATTACGGGTCTAAGAAAATCTCTAATGCTGGCGAATATTTATTCTCCCGTAGAAGTGCTCCCAGATTTCCTTCTGCTGACAATGTGGACAATATTATACGTAGTACTATCGTTTGTAGTATTCTCGTTGAGAATCTTGCGCAAAAGATACTGAATTTTTATCCTTTTTTCTTTGGTATAAGTTAATATATGTTATCGGATTGATGAGGTAAGTTTTCATAGGGATGGCATTTAAAAAATGTTTTAATGCTTATATTTCTACAATAATTTTTGTAATATTTGAATCTTAATTGTATATTTGGTTTCTCTTCGTTAATTGAGAGATCTGGTGAATAATGTGAAGATTAATTCTAAATGGGCACGAGCGAGATCTGTTGCACTTTTTTCTCTCATCACAGTATTTTCATTGGCTGTTATTAAAGTTGTAGTGGGCTATATAGGTAATAGTATTGCTCTGTTTGCTGATGGAATACATTCTTTCTCCGATGTATTAATCGCAAGTTTAGCGTTCTTAGCAATGAAAGTATTATCAAAAAAGCCAAGTGAAAAATTTCCTTACGGATATTATAAGTTCGAAGATGTTCTTGTATTAGTTATCTCACTTACATTTCTAATGACATCTCTTTTTCTCGCTTACGAATCTATTATTAGAATAATACATTATAGTGGTGTTCCACAAGTAGAGTTAATAGCAGCTATCACTGCAGTAATTGCAGGTATTATATCGCTAATACTTTCAAATATTCAGGAAAGAGTTGCCAAAGAAAGCCATATTACGTCTCTTTCTCTCAATGCAAAAGAAATGAAGTACGATGCACTAGCCTCTTGGCTAGTAGGTCTATCAATTTTCATTAATAGGTTTATAGTTTTTCCTCTTGAGGAAATAGTATCTATTCTCATAGCTTTTCTAATATTAAGATTATCCTTAATAGGAATAAAGGAGGCAATGCTTGATCTACTGGATGCTTGGGAAAGACCAGAACTGACAAAGAAAATCAAGAAAATTATATTATCTTACGGTGATATTGAGGGTATCCGGACTATAAGATTAAGAAAAGCAGGGCCTCTTATCTTTGGAGACGCGATCGTCTTGGTGAACCCACGCAAGAGTATTGATGAGATTCACGAGATTTTAGATAAAATAGAGATAGAGATTAAGAAGAAAATACCCGTGATTTCCGATATTATAATTCATGCTGAACCCGCAAGGAAGGAGATACTAAAAGTTATTATTCCTATTGATAAAGATGACATAAGTAAGGCTCAGATATCTGATCATTTCGGTAGAGCTCCATTTCTAGCCTTGATTCACATTAGCATGAAAGAAAAGACATACGAAATCGTCGGAGTAGAAGAGAACCCTCATCTTAGAAGGGAAGCTCATGCTGGAGTGAAGCTAGCTAAAACGCTAGGGAATAAAGATGTGGATGCCGTAATTGTGAAGAACATAGGAGAGGCATCTTTTATGGCATTAAAGGGTCTTGGAATTCGAATTTATAGAGCAAAGGAAAGCGATATCATCAAAGTGATCAAGAAATTCATTAATGATGAGTTAGAAGTTTTGCAGAAACCAACTAAAGAATAGAAATATATCATTCAGATATGAGATATTACTATCGATTACGGGAAATTTAAAAACATAACTTTGCGCATCTCTGAGCCTCAAATGAATCCCTAGAGTTATAATCTCGTGGGCAGAATTACTGTGATTTCTTAAATCTGCACACATAAACAAGGTAGACATTTGCGTCTCGTTTTTCAACCACTCTTCCATCCTCTAATAAGAAGTATTTATCTGGCATTTTAGTAAATGCGCCTTCCTCACACGGTGGGCATTCAATTTTTTCTACCTCTAGTTTATCTTCTAGAAGCTTTATTATAAAACATTCTTTCAATTTACTTGTAAGCTTTAATGCTACATTTAGAGGAGAGGCTTTATTAACACTAACTGTGCTAGTTAACGTGTTTTCATCTATCTTAGTAGGAGTACCATTAGCTAATGCAGAAACGGATTCCGTAAGGCCTTTTAAAGCGTCGATATTGCCAGCCCGCACAGTTATTTTAAATTCACTCAATACCTTATCCAGCACAATTTTCGAAAACTCATCCCTTAAATCGCTCATATTTAATCACCGCACTTCGATTAAGATGAGATTTGAGTATTACACTGTTAATTATCAATAGTGTTGTTCGTGAAGTTATTAAGATTAAACCTTTTCGATGTATTAAAAAGGAGCTTTCTTTTTGTTATAGACTAATTCCTTAAAACGTATACAAACTTTTAAAGTTTCTTATGAATAACTAAAAGTTCTAGATAAGGGATCCTCAATTGCATTGCACGAACCGAAACTCATTAAATAATCCTCTCTTCTTAAGAATTATTCCCCAAAAGTAGTATTATGCTATTAAACCATAATTTTTAAGTATATTCATTGGCATGATATTACATTGGAGCACTACCAGATGTTAAAACTATCTGGTGTGCTCCTTCTAATTAACTGTGTGAACAGCATGGTCGATATTGACGTCCATGTCCGAGTAAGTATAAATGAAATGGTTGAACGGCTCAATCGAATGCCACGCAGAGTTATTGCAATGTTGATTAGAAGAGGAAGAGAAGCATTAAGCATGCGATGCACTATATGTAATAGAAATATTGGGGAAGTATTCAGAATGGGCGCTAGAATGTTGCATTTTGATGAAATACAAATAGAAAATGCTCTCATTGGTCTCGGAGCAGTATATGAAGCTTTTATGTATCCAGTATGTCCAATGTGCTTTGGTGGTATGGTTCGAAGAGACCCAATGCTTCCACGCAAAATTGTTAGAGAGATTGAAGAGATTTACGGCGTCTAATTTCATACAATTTTTTTCTTTTGCTCTAAAATTTCCCTATTTTTGCCCCCATAATGCCTACTTTGCATCAAAAGGCATCATCTCCATCACCTCTAACCACGATGTAGCCAAGACTTCTAAGCAAATTAATTGCCCTCAAAAC
>JAHKLF010000159.1 GCA_029856615.1 Candidatus Njordarchaeota archaeon | reverse complement strand
CAATTTCATCCTTCTTTCTTTCTCTAAAATAGTAAATCCTACTAATTTCGAAGAGAATATAACTCCCAGCACGGATACGATCTAAAATGTCACTTATATTGTATATTTCATCAGTTGCTTTCCTGAAAATATCCCCAACACCAGGATATGGGAGAAATATGCCCGCTCTGGCCAATTTAGCAAGAGCACGTGCCTTTTGATTAGGATTCTCTCCTCTATCTGCTATCTCTAAACATTTCTCGAAATACCTCAGAAGAACTCGTTGTGCTTGTTGCGCAAATGAGTTTTTCTTTAGTAATTTTGTCCCAAGTCTTATTAGATTCATGCTTCTAACGAAACCCCTTGTTAATCCCTCCCAGATGGCGATATCATACGTACCTAGCTGGTTTAATTGATCCTCTATAATATTTAGATTACGTTGAATGAGTTGTCTAATGATTCGTTGAAGAAGGTCCCTTAAATTAATCTTCTTCTTACATTTCATTTGATAGTCTCTCCATTAGTATTCCTATAACCTTGTTGTTTAAAGCTAGTAATAGTATTTAAAAGTGGAGCCTTTTATTTTGTTTCTTATTTAGGATGATGAGGGCGCTCTATCTGAGATGTCGATGAGGATGTCGACCTCTACTGAACTTCTCAACGAAAAATACTTAAACTAAAATACTGTTTAGTAAACAGAATAAAACGAATTAGATTGCGGGGGTTCCCGAGCGGTCAAAGGGGCCAGACTTAGGATCTGGTGGCGCAGATCACCTACGAGCGCAGGCCTTCGCGGGTTCGAATCCCGCCCCCCGCACCAAACTTCTTTTCTTTGGTGGGTTTTCTCATGGGTATACTCTTTGCTCTTGCGTATGATGGTGCTAAATACCATGGTTTTGCACGGCAAAGAAATGTGAGAACGATAGAAGGTGAGCTTCTGCAGAAGTTGGAATCATTAGGTCTCAGAATTAGGAGGTTAAATTACTTATCGAGAACAGATAAGGGGGTTCACGCCGTTTCTCAATACGTAAATGTTGACGTGCGAAACTCTTTTTCTTCGTTTCAAGACATCATTTCAATTCTTAATGAGCTAAATGCCTGTCTTCCAGAGTGTATCACAATATACAAGGCAACATATCTTAAGAAAGCAGAGAATATTCGTCATCTTATTAAAAGTAAGACTTACTTATACATAGCTCCAGATTTTGGAGAAAATGTGGAGAAAATTCAATGGGCTGTTGATTACATAAATATGAAGGAGCACGATTTTTCGTCTTTGGTCAAGAGACCAAGTAATTTTCTTTTTCCCGTCAAGATGAGAATGCGAATTAGATTTATATTGAAACCGCCATTTCAATACTTTTTCGTGCGGGCTAAGGGGTTTCTTTGGGAACAGGCTAGGCGTATAATTACACTTCTGAAGGCTTTTGCTCTGGGAAGAATTGGTAGAGAGGAGTTTGAAAGGGTTCTGAGGGGTTGGAGACACCCTAAAGGGATTTCTCCAGCTCCCGCGGAGGGGTTAATACTCTGGGAGGTAGTCTTCGTGAAAAAAATTTTTAAGTGGTTTATACTGAGCAATTCTAGAGTGTTAAGAAAGCAGATAGAAGATATAGCGCGATTTTATGCAATATTAAATAGTAAAAGTTGGGTTTTTCCATAGAAACGATCTATATCTGTTTAGAAAAAAATTTTTAGCAATTAAAGAATAAAAGATAATTCAATCAGATAGATCTCTGGTAATACAAATGAGCGAGGATATTCAACCAGAAGAGATATTAGAAGCACTCACTGGGGGTCCTGCGGTAGCAGAAATTGCTGATAAGGTTAGAACGATATTAGAGAAGTTATTAGATATGAACGATACGATCGAAGGGGTTCTTGTATCAACATTAGAGGGGTTACCACTAGCTTGGTATTCTAGAAATCCTAATGTCATAAAGGAAGAAGGGAAAATTGCAGCAGCTATAACTGTAATTTTCAGTACGTCTGAGCGAAATTCTTTGGATCTCAATAGGGGGCATATAGATCACGTGATTATTCGCACGGATGGGGGTTACATAATCCTTAGATTAGCTGGAGAAGACTATATATTGGCGGCTGTGACACAGCCAAATGCAAAGTTAGGTGTCGTATTGAGGGATCTTAAATGGGCAGCGGATAAAATAAAAGAGGTAATTGAGAAGTAAATTATTTTTTCTCTATTGTCTTGATCGAATCTTCTATTTTTCTCACACGGTCTTCTAGTATGTCAATTCGATCCTTAAGGTCTGTTACATCTTCTATTATCTCTTCTAGGCGTTCCAGAATTTCCTCTATTTTTTCTTCGATTGATTTCTCACTCATGTATTTGCACCCATCATTTTTCGTGTTGAGATGAGTATGAAAAATGATTATAAAAGTGTAGTATCATTAATTGTTTTAGCTTAATCATATCCGAGAGATCTTAGATAAGAGATAATTTCTCCGCGTGACAGCAAAATTATATTTTCATTTTTTCTTTCCGTTCCTATTCTAGAAAAGTCTGATCCTATTAAAATACCGTATGACAGTCCAGCTTTTTCGATATCCCTAGCAAATTGATGGATTACGTTCACACCAATTACTCTTTTCCAATCTTTGACTCTTACTCCTATTATTTCTCCCGTCGCCTCGTCTTTCATAATGAAATCAAATGGAATCTTCTTTTTCCCATCTATAGCTACTCTGTTGCAATTTTCAATTATCTTAAGATCCTTTTTTAATTGTTTTAATGATTCTAGATATAACCTAGCCAATTCTTTTAAGGGTAAATTAACAATACTTTGCTTCAAAATATATCACCGTGGAGAGAAAAGATTATGCAGATAATATGATTGTAATATAGGAGATACGTAATACTTTATTAAAGACTATGTATCACTAAAAAGTATTTAAAAGGCGTTATTATTTAAATTAAATATTAAAATTTCTGGCCTATTTTATTCTAAAAAATGATAATTTCGCCGTAATATAACAGTGTTATTGATGTAAAGTATTTAATGAAAGTAAAAGTGAACGGCGAGGAAATTGCTGCTTATGTATACGGGGATAATATAAGAAGATTACTTATGAATTTATAGATGCGCGTTTCCAATGGAAGTAGATGTCATACTATAGGACTAGGGGATCCACGTGAGTGTTGATGAGATTTTCGACAAATTGCTGAGCCATGAGTCGATCTTCAAGAATAAGAAGGTACTTAGCCATGATTACGTGCCAGATGAACTGCCTCATCGTGAGGGAGAAATAAGGAAACTTGCTTATATTTTGGCAACAGCTTTGAGGGGAGGAAAACCATCAAATGTGTTTATGTATGGGAAAACAGGTACGGGAAAAACGGCTGTTGCACGATATGTACTCAAAAAATTGACTGAGAGGGGTGAAAAAATAGGATTAGAATTTGCATATGCGTATGTTAATTGTAGATATCGGAAAACAAATTACAGAGTGCTTGTAAAGATCTGTGAAGAATTAAATTGCGGGAATATCCCAGAAACTGGATTACCCGCTGATGTTATTTTTGATAGAATAATAAAGCATATTGATAAGAAAGAGCGACTTGTCATAATAATTTTAGACGAGTTAGATTGGCTTGTTAAATCATCGGGGGATGATGTGTTATATCAACTTACGAGAATCAACAATGAATTAGAAAATGCGCAAGTTTCCTTGATAGGTATTACGAATGACTTGAAGTTTCGGGAATATTTAGATAGTAGAGTTCTGAGCAGCTTATCAGAGGAAAGTATTGTCTTTAGCCCTTATAATGCTCATCAATTATACGATATTCTAAAACAGAGAGCCGATATGGCTTTTAAAGAGGGGACAGTTAGTGATGAGGCGCTTAGACTAGCGGCAGCAATTGCTGCTCAAGAGCATGGGGATGCAAGACGAGCGATTGATCTATTACGGGTAGCTGGGGAGATAGCTGAAAGAGAGGGGGATACGAAGTTACTTGAAAAACATATTATTAAAGCTAAGGACGAAGTTGAAAAGGATCTCATAGAAGCTATTGTCAGAGACCTTCCATTACAGGAGCAGCTGATTTTATTAGCTATTGTGATGGTGAAAACTAAGGGTAATGGACGTATAACGACGGGACTTGTCAAAAAAACGTATGAGAACATCTGTGCTGAATTAGGCTATCGACCAGTAACGCTCAGGAGAATTAACGATATTTTATCAGATCTAGAAATGCTGGGAATAATTTCAGCTCAGGTTACAAGTCTTGGTCGTTATGGAAGAACAAAAGTTATAAACCTAGAAGCTCCGTTGAGATCAATTTTAAAAGTCTTTGAGCGGGATGAAAACTTTTCACATGTTTTAGAAAGTTTCAAGATTAATGAACACTGATTTTCAACGTGTTGAAAAAATAGAGAAACGAGATTAAAATTATAAAGAGTCGTCTGCGTTATAATACTTCAATATTTTCTGGAGGAATTCCTAATTTCTCAGTGAGATATTTTTTGACTTTATCTATATGATCTCCTTGTAAGAGGATTACGGGGCCAAACTTTTTGT
>JAHKLF010000158.1 GCA_029856615.1 Candidatus Njordarchaeota archaeon | reverse complement strand
GAACTGGAAAAACGCTAATAGGTTTAATTTGGGCGAAAAATCTACTCAAAAAAGGATTAGCCAAAAAAATTCTCGTTCTTGAGCCAACGAGAATCCTTGTAGAGCAGATCGCTGATTTCTTCAGGAGAATAGGCAATATTGATGCTCAACCAATTCATGGTCTACTTTCTAGAGAAGTTAAGGAGATGGGATGGAGATCTAGCATAGTAGTAACAACACCAGAAGAAGTTTTATTCCACGAGGAAAAGCTAGAATCCTTTGAGGCAGTCTTAGTGGATGAATGCCACCATGCAGTAGGCGAAGATGCCTACAAAAAAGTACTTGAAAAGATGAATGTAGAATGGAGATTAGGATTATCGGCTCATATTCCGAAAAGACATAGAGCGACTATTGAAAATCTAATAGGAAGCATCTACGAATGGAGTATTCATGATCCGAAGATATCCCCTTATGTCCCCGATTGGATAGGAGAAATTTATGAGTGCCCTCTAGATCCAGAATCAATGGAAGTTTATAAAGCCATTGAAGAACTCTGGAAATTGAGCAAAGGAAAACAAAAAATGCTATACGCTCTAGCACTTCGCTTCTTGGCTCGCGATGGAGCACTCGCTCTGAAGGATAGTTTATCGCGAAAAACAAACTTAACTGAGCTTTTAGACCCCCTCAGGGATAGGATACTTAGGCTTCCAGATTTGCATAAATTGGATAAGTTATATAAGACCTTAGAACAACACGAATTCATAAAAGCAATAATTTTTGTAGATAGAGTTATCGTAGCTAGACGGCTTTATGAGATTTTACGCGAATATAACCCTGTATTAGTTATAGGCCGTAGAAAGGCCAGTGATGCGACGGTTAAACAAGCCTTAGAAAGAGCTAAGTCTCCACATTATAGGATAATTATTTCTACCTCAGCAGGAGAAGAAGGCATTGACTTACCATCCGCTGATCTTTTAATTTTATGGAGTAATGTTGTGAGTCCACTTAGATTTATTCAACGCCACGGAAGAATTCTAAGAAAGACAAGACCATTAAAATATGTAGCTTACCTCGTAACTCCGGATACCGTCGATCTGAATGCGTTCTTAGATTCAATAGAATTTGCGAAAAAGGCTGGAATTGACATAGGAATAGAAAAAGAAATAATATACAGACTGGCCAAGAAATCACCTAGAGCTAGTATATTAGACGCATTAGAGAAACCCATGCCAATAGATTGGTTATGTCAAGTAGCCGGTTTACCAGAATCAGAGGTTAGACGAGGCTTAAAATTATTCTTAAACGAAGGCGAGCTTATCTACTTATACACGCCATTAGGTAGGACTATTTTAAAAATAGAGCACATCCCTCTTTTAGTTGATGAATACCCAGAATATTTTCAACCAGAAGAAAATATTGAAGTTAGGATTATAATACCCGCGCAACGACGAAAAATCAATGTGTATGGTCGTTATCCTGGGATACTTAATAAGCTTATGGAAGTATTAAAGAAAACGGACATAACTCAGTTAAGAATCGTAATAAGGGAAATACGAGGCAGTATCGAATACGTTTATACATTAAGTTATAATTTTAGAATTAGTGATCCCGGAGTACTACAAATTGTCATTCTAAATGCTTTATCAAAAAGCGTATATAGACAATTCGGGTAAGATTATCTAATTTAAATCTCGCTCAGTGAGTTATATTTTGAGTACGATCTAATTATCGAGGAGGAGTTATTTTGAATCATCTACTAGAAATACATGATCTTCGCACATATTATCTCACAGATCAAGGCTGGGTACGAGCATTGGATGGCATTAACTTATGGCTTGATAAGGGAAAAACATTAGGCATCGCGGGAGAAACGGGATCTGGAAAAACAACCCTTGCATTCTCTATTCTTAGACTCTTGCCACCTAATGCAAGGATATTCTCAGGAAAGATAATCTTCGAAGGAACGAATCTTCTAGAACTCGATGAGAATTCCATGAACCAGATAAGGCAAAAAAGAATATCATTAATCATTCAAGGCACTTCTGATGCTCTCAATCCTCTAATGGAGGCAGGATGGCAGGTTGAAGAGGCCATCGAGTATCACGAAGATGTAACACTAGATGAAGCACTAGACAGGGTAAAGAAGCTTTTTGAGGAAGTAGAGTTAGGAAGTTTTAGAATCATAAATCTTCCCCATGAACTGAGCATAGGAATGAAACAAAGAGTAAAAATCGCCCTTGCAATTTCAACTCATCCAGATCTAATCATTGCTGACGAACCATTCATGGGCTTAGACCCACCATTACAAATGATGATGATAAATTTACTGGAGAAATTTAAGGAGAAATACGCATATTCTATGATTTTTATGACACATAATTTAGCTTTACTAGCGGGTATTAGTGATCATATAGCGATAATTTATGCTGGAAAATTAATGGAATTTGGTCCCACGAGAGATGTTTTTAAACACCCTATACATCCCTACACCAAAGGTTTAATAGGAGCAATCCCAGATCCTCGCTATCCAAAAAGAAGAAGATTAATCTACATACCAGGAGCGCCCCCTAGCCTAATTAACCCACCCAAAGGCTGCATATTTAGACCACGATGTCCTATAGCAAAAGATATTTGCAAAATTGAGCCCCCTCTAAAGAAAATCGGAGATTCATTAGTATCCTGCCATTTTGCAGAAGAAATTGCGGATATCCCTCCGTGGGAATTCTGGTCAAAAGAAATTGCGTATTATTAAAAACCCTTCTAAAGATCGATCATTAATCATATCGTGAAAGAAAAAATAGTAAGAAATCTATTAATTATTCAAACTGCTTATATGGTCTTTAATATCTCCCTGTATTTTTCCTCAGCTTTTGTCATAACATTTTGATAAAGATTATTCCCATGAGAGTCAATAGCTACTACTAGCGGACCAAAATTTTCAACTTCTAAAACCCAAAGGGCCTCAGCAACGCCTAGGTCTAACCAATGAACCTCCCTTACTTTTTTAATAGCGTTGGCTGCAAGTACAGCTGCACCCCCAGTAAAGGCCCCATAAAATGCACCAAATTCTTTCATTGCTTGCGTGGTCCTAGGGCCCATTCCGCCTTTTCCAATTACTGCTCGCGCACCAAATTCCTTAATGAACTCGGGTTCCACTTTTTCCATTCTAGCACTCGTCGTTGGTCCCGCAACAACTACTTTCCATTCGTCATTTATTTTCTTAACCACTGGGCCACAGTGATAAACTGCAAGTCCTTCAAAGTTGACCGGTATCTCGTTTTTCCTGCCACTTTTTGCTAAATCTAAAGCTCGTTTATGAGCGGAGTCTCTTGCGGTTATAATTATTCCTGAAATATAAACAATATCACCAGCGCGCAATTTCCGTACATCATTTTCAGAAATTGGTGTTTGTAAATAATACTCCGCCATTATAACCTCACCCCATGACTAATTATTTCTGCTTCTCCATTACTTTTAATCACCAAAGTCCCTCTCCTCATCGCCCAACAGCCGACCGCAACTCCAACCAAGAACGTCGCTGGATGCCGATGAGCCCACTCTATATTCACACCCAGAGCATACGTTTTTCCACCTAGACCCATTGGACCTATACCCATAGCATTAATCATGCTCTTTAATTCTTCCTCTAATTTGGCCACGTTCTCCTCCTCATTCTTTTGAGTTAGAGGCCTAAGCAAAGCTTTTTTCGCCAGAAACATGGTGAGATCCTCTGTTCCTCCAACGCCAACTCCCAAAATTACTGGAGGACAAGGCTTCGGACCCGCTTGAAGAACCGCGTCTAGGACAGCTTTCTTAAGTCCTGAGATTCCCTCTACTGGTGGGACAGAATAAAGTCTCGCCACGTAGCTGGATCCACCTCCTTTTGGCATTGCTATTATTTTAAGTTCATCTCCAGGTACTAAATCGATGTGAATTATTGGTATATGTCTCCCAGTATTATTACCTGGCTTCTCATGAGTCCAAGGATCTATTGTATTTGGTCTTAGTGGTACTTCTTTCGTTGCTCTTATAGTTGCTTCGCGTAGGAGGTCATATATTTTTGATCTTATTGGAAAACCATCTCCCAATTCAATATAGAAGCCTATTAACCCAGTATCCTGGCACATTGGCACAGAGCCTTTAGCTGCTGCTTCGGCATTCTTAAGAATAGCTTCTAATTGCGATTTTGCTAGGTCAGTCTCTTCCTCTTCTAGAGCTTTTTTCAGTGCTTCTAAAACATCGTTAGGTAATCTAGTTTCAACTACGCGAAGAAGCTCTATAACGGAATCAATAATCTTCTTTTCTAAATCTACCATAATAAAACACCAGCTAAAAAATTTTAATCAGAATCCAACTGCGTCATCATTATATCAGATCCGAGTGCCATCATCATCAATTATGATAATATAACTAAAGAATTATTATCCATATACCTGCGTATGTGTGTTATACAAATAATTATCATACTTTCTCGTCACTATGATAAATGTTAAAGAGGAATTCTCCGTTGATGATATCAGGTGACGGGTACTTCATCATACATCAGATAGGTG
>JAHKLF010000157.1 GCA_029856615.1 Candidatus Njordarchaeota archaeon | reverse complement strand
TATTAGGCATATATATGGAGTAGTTGGAAGCCGAAAAGACTACGAAGCCCCAAAGTGTGATACGATAATATCTAAGTATTTTTGCCCCTTCAAAACACTACAAACAGAGCAACTTAAAGAAATCATTTCTTCTCTATATCCCGGATTTGATGAGAAGGTAATTAAAGAGATATTACATCTAGCACGCATTGGGGAGCCAAAGAAAGCTTGCTTAAAACTGCTTTCCAGCTTGGTTAATAAGAAACTTAAAATGGAGGAAATATTACACCCCCTCCAGTTTGTTAGAATTGTTTACTCTTTTGAAAAGAGGCGAAAGAAGAATGAAGAAAATAAGTCTTCCACCAATGCTAAGTAGAATAGCATCTGCGGGGTATGATCCAGCATTGATAAATCAAAAAACGTTTTGCATATTTGGTGTAGGAGGGCTCGGTGTATTAGTAGCCGAGATGCTTGTAAGAGCTGGAGCAGGAAAACTAATTCTAGTTGACAGAGACGTCGTCGGCCCCGAAAATCTCAATAGATTAGGGTATGATGCTAAAGACATCGGAAAAGCAAAAGTAGATGCGCTCGCTGAAAAATTACAAGAATTAGCTAAAATACGAGGACAAGGTTTTCCTTTAAACGTTGAGAAATATTTTGTAGATGTTATTGCATGGGATAAGCTTAACCATCTAATTAAACGTTGCGACATAATACTAACATGCTTTGACAACTTAGAGGCACGATTAGAGGTAAACTACTGGGCTATTAAAAATAGAAAAGTACTAATTGATGGTGGAACTAGTGAAAATGGCTTGAGAGGCCGCGTTATCACTGTTATTCCATACAAAACTCCTTGCCTAGGATGCTATTTTGATGACACCACACTTTACACACTCAATGAAGAGGAATCAGGTAGTTGTAATGCTTCTCTACCTACTACAATGGCGATTATAGCAGCTATTCAAGTGGAAATGGCTCTAAAATTGCTACACAATAAGAAGGTTACACCCCGGATAAACGTAAATCTGGAAAATGGAGTAAATGTAGTTGAAATACACGATGTTAAAAGAAGAAGAAATTGCAGATTCTGCGGTGGTGTACATGAGTAAAAAGAAAAAAGAAGTCCTTATCGAAGTCATTGAGACTCCAAGAGGGGCTGTACCAACAGCTGAGAGTATTAAGAGTCTAGTCAAGGCTTGGAATGATATCTTAGAAATTATGAATGAAAATCTCGATAAAATATCTCAAGAATTCTCTAAGATTTCTAAAGAAATAAGGGAATTAGGCATTCTGATTAGAAAGCTCGATACTAGTCTTCAGCTCATGAGTAGAGAATTATCTAGTATAAAAATTCTACTAAGAATGTCACTCCAAGAGAAAACAGAGATCACAAAGGAATCTGAGAGAAAAAAGAAAAAATTCGATGAAAAAGAGAAAGCAAAAGAAATTCTAAGAAAAATGATGAAAGATGAAGAATAACCTCACCAGATAAGCCAAGCTAATGTAACTACTATGACAAAGAATAATGCTATTAAGGTTACGCCTTTAGGACCTAATTTTATTCCCGCCATCTCCTCCTCGTAGAACCTCAAAAGTCCCGCCCCGGTTGGTGGGGTTCTAATACCCTTTTCTTTAGGTTTAACCTTCTTCTCTTCTTCCTCTTCCTCCTCCCACTCCCAACTCATTTTTATCTCACCTAACAATTTTTATTAATCTTCTAGATTCATCAATGTCTTTGATTTTATATTCATTAAAGAGAAGCTTAATATTTTTCCTCAAGCTTTCATCTGATTTATAATATATTCGATAAGGAAGCTTATAAAGACTTTCTTCTCTTACTACATCGTAAAATTTAGGTAAAATTATCTTAGCATAATCATTAATCCATTCAATTCTAATCATTCCTATTTCCTTATTCATGATCTCTGAAATATAAAATGGACTGTAGAATTCAAGTTCCCTTTTACTAAACCCATTCGGAACTATAAGATTCCACCGTCCCAATCTGTAACACTTAGGCTCATAATATTGTTCAAAATCAACTATTTTTAGTTCAACATTATAGATAGTATCAAACGTCTTAAATAAAGCATTATAAGCTCCATCAGCCGATACCACGATAAAAAGCCCCTCTTCATATGATTCTTCAAAATTCTTCATATCTATGCTTGAAAAGCGCGGAGTCCCCTTCTCAAATGGATGCGAGTGAAGAATCCCGAGAAGATTCAAACCAGCTGGAAGTGAAAGGTACAATAAGACTTTTTGATTCGGATTGCTTTCAATATACGTCTCTGAAGCATTCGTATAATTAAACTCTATGGCATCATAAATGATTATTCTAGATTTAGATACCCAATTAAAGCCTATGAGGTAAAATCCTTTCTCCCTAGAACTCCTCTTAATCTCTGAAAAAATATCTCTCCATAATTTCCTTGGAAATAGAAAAATTTTATCCAGATACATTTAATTTCATCCAAGCATATCTGCTGAACTAATTTGAAACGAAACCGTATTGTACTCCCTCAAGATATCCCCAACAGTTTTACCAATAAGACTGATTGGTTCACCGCCACCCGTTACGCCGATTCTTCCGCTCTTAATACCTAGTTTATGAGCAGCTATTGTAACTACCCTCTCCATTAGATCATTAGGCGTAGTTTTTATGCTCACTATGCGTTTTGGATTATCCGCACGCTGGAAATATAAAACTATTACATCGGGTACATCAACATATTTTTCCTTCTCCCTCAGAACCGCCTTTTCGCCTCTTTTTTCACTCATTCTTCATCTACCTTTAAGAACGGTTTAATACTAAATATCTTCAATCTTACCTTATTAAATGTTTATAGTTCAATATATTTAAGAATAAAAAGGAAGAAAACATACGGTTTATTCGTAAAAAACTTGGGTCAATTAAATAATATTGGTGCTATTCAAATGGTAATTGAAACTATAAAGGAAAAACCAAAGAAACTCAAATTGAATCCCCCAATAATTATCGTTAACTTTAAGGCATATAGAGAAGCAATAGGCGAAAACGCGATCAGACTCTCCGAAATCGTTGAAGATGTAGCAAACGAGTACGATACGATAACATTCGCTGTAGCTCCTCAGCCCACAGACATATTCCGAGTCGCCCAAGTAACCGAAAAAACGCTTGTATTCGCACAACATATAGATCCCGTAACATTTGGAGCTTTTACGGGTAATATCCCCCCCGAAGTAGTAAAGCTTTCCGGAGCCTCAGGTACTCTTATTAATCACTCAGAAAAACCCTTACCTGATGAAATCATACGGGAGACGATCAATAGAGCTAAGGAAACGGAGCTAATCACCGTTGTTTGCGCGGGTTCTATCTCAAAAGTCGAAAAAGTTACGATATTTATGCCTAATTATGTCGCTTATGAGCCACCTGAGCTCATAGGTACTGGAATAAGCGTCAGTAGAGCCCAACCAGAAATATTACGCGAAGCTGTTAAGAAAATCAATGAACTTGGAAAAGGAAAAGTAATCCCTCTTTGCGGTGCTGGGATAAGCAACAAAGAAGATGTAATCAGAGCATTCGAATTGGGAGTCAATGGAATACTCGTTTCATCAGCAATAGTTAAGGCTAAAGATCCATGCATCAAGCTTCAGGAATTCGCTGACGGCATATTAGAATACCTCGAGACAATAGAGTAAACCTTCATCACTCGCAAGTACATGATTAAGAAGTACCCCCTTCTATAGCAACAGATATTGACAAAGCTAGAAAATCTGATCCATTAAGTATTATATTGGCGGGCCCGGCGGGATTTGAACCCGCGACCTACGGCTCCGAAGGCCGTCGCTCTATCCAGACTGAGCTACGGGCCCATGCATTCTCTATTGTGAATGTGTTATTATACATCAATAATCTTTAAATATTACTCCACTCGTTTCATTACATATCAAATCCCACCTAAATGATATAAATTATGAATATTGAGAATTTTATTATTAGGGATTTCTACGAACCTCTCGATGGATCTATCCTATGTATAGACCCTTGGTGTAATCAAATGAGCAAACAAACGTTCAATACCCGGGATATTACTCTTAATAGCGAGGATAGATGGCTCATTATACAGAAGATGGTAGAAGAATTTGGATTAGCTTCACATCACATAAGGAGTTACGATGAATTCATCGAAGAAGGAATAAAAAAGGTAATTGAAACCCACCCAGTAATAGATGCTGAGGTAGGTTACCTCCTGGACTTCCGTGTAGCGACCGAAGACGATCCCCAAGAGAGAGTTAGAATAGAACCCATCCCAAGATCTCTTATATATGAGTATGATGGCTCCCCAACCTATGATATAACCCCATTAGAATGCAGAATGCGCAGAATGACCTACGCCATCCCTATATACGCATGGGTCGCATTAAAACGCGTTAAATATGAAGGCGGACGAAGAGTAGAAGAAGTAATAAAAAAGGATCGAGTACTCTTAATGCTAATGCCCCTAGTTGTCGGCTCAAAATACGATCCCTATCTAAGCATATATAGCAGAAAAGATCCCGAGTACCTAGCGGAGATAGGAGAAGAT
>JAHKLF010000156.1 GCA_029856615.1 Candidatus Njordarchaeota archaeon | reverse complement strand
CCAGGAACACGTATTCGATGACTTCTTAAAAAAGATGATAGTATAACCAACTTTTTTCGATTCGTAATTCTCCAACAATGTTTATTTTATATCCACAGAAAGCGCATCTATTATTGTCATCTGACCTCCACTCTCGGCTCATGAAACCCTCTCTTTTTATAACAGGCTTTCCGCGGTTTGTACATTATGTGTGTTCTCCCTCATGACCTGGGATATTACCTACATAAACGTATTTTAATCCCTCTCTAAGAACAATCTGACGCGCTTTTTCTAGCGTTCTTATAGGGGTTGGTGGGAGACTTCTTAGCATATAATTAGGGAAAAATCTTGAAATGTGAAGGGGGATACTTTCTGGCCCAAAGTTGTCGATTATCCATCGTGCAACCCATTTAAAGAATTCTTCACTATCATTCCACTCGGGTATTACTAGAATAGTTATTTCAACATGAATTCCAGCTTCTTTCATTATAGTTACCGCATTAAGTATCGTTTCTGGTGCATGTAATGTGCCGGTGAGTCTCTTATAAAAATTTTCATCCCCCTTTAAATCGACGTTAGCTGCGTCGATATATTTGACTAACTCTCGTAAGGGTTCATCATTTATATAGCCGTTAGTGATCATCACATTTTTTATGCCATTCTTTCGTGCTAGCTTAGCGGTATCAAGCATATACTCGTACCAAACTATTGGTTCATTATATGTGTATGCGATAGAAGTACATCTATTCTTTTTAGTAAGTTTTACTGCTTCCTCTGGTGTTAGCGTATCCAGGCTTATTGGCGGACTTAATGATCCCCTCTTATATCTCGCTTGTGAAATAAACCAATTTTGGCAATGCAAACAGAATAAATTACATCCAATAGTACCTATTGAGAATGCACAACTCCCTGGATAAAAATGAAACAAAGGCTTTTTTTCTATAGGATCAAGAGCCCAACCCGAAGATACTCCATAAACTGCCGAATAAAGTTTATTGCCCACTCGAACTCTGACTCCGCACGCTCCTGGAGATAAATCTTGGTATAATATACATTCTCTAGGGCATAGCTTACATACTATCGATCCATCTCTCCTTTGTTCCCACCACATTGCTTCTTTAAAGTGATTTGGAAGAGAATAAATCAAATGCATCCCCATGTGAAGTAATTAACAAGAAGTCTTTGTTTAATCTTATAGCATCACTATCAATAAGAACATATTTGACGTAGTTTAAAAGATTTTTAGCTATTTGATCGGCATAAGTTTAGATAACCTTTTTAGCGCTTTGATCTTTTCCTCCTTTCCAATTCTTGCTTCTTCAATCGCTTGTGTAAGGAACTCAGCTACCTCTTCCATTCTTCTAATATTAACTGGATAAGGAACTCCATCCTTTCCTCCAACAGCAAAAGTGTACCGTAAGGGATCCCTCCAGGATACCCGAGTATTATATACTAACTCTGCGATTAAGGCTAGAGCTCTGATAGTTCCAGGACCGATTCCTTCAATTTCTATTAAATTCTCATATGAATTTGGGGATATTTCATATGCTTTTTCTAAGGCCTTCCAATTTACTCTCATTCTGAGAATTGAGATCTTTATATGTTCGCGTAATGGATTATTATCCATTACAGTAGGGGCTCTCCATGATTCTTGATTTATTATGGATAGAATATCTGGCATCCTTTTAAATCGTCTAAATATGGATCCGAGGTCATTTTTAATTCTTCTAATGCCCTCATTTACTATGTCAACGCATACTTTTTGTGCTTCCAAACTTTCTTTTGTGGCCATATTTAAGACAAAAGGCATTTTTAAATCACCCGAGATCCCCTTATGCGGATCTAAAACAAAACTCTTAAGACCTTCTGAAATCCAGTGATACCTACGTGCGCTTTTCAGATTAGGATTCATTCCTTGCTGTATTATTACCCAATTCCCGTACTTATCAACGAACATTGTATGATGGTAAATCGAGTGACCGTCCTGTAAAACGGCATTATCGACTTTAGCAACCAATTTACTAGTCCTAATGAGCTCGTTTATTTTACTTTCTGAAAATCTAAATGTTTCTCCTATGAATTTTATATCCCGAGGAGCCTGAAGTGATCTTTTCCCTTTTCCACCAGCTACTAATATATCGAATTCTGGTGTCAGTATGTCTCTGAGAACTCCAGTTACTACCGTTGTCACCCCAGATGAATTCCAATCATATCCTAGTACATATGAAAAAGCTTGAAACCAGATGGGATCAGCAAGCCTTCTTAGGATTTCTCTTGGACCATATTCATAATGAATGAAAGATATAATGGCTCGGCCTAATTTTTTCATTCTGGAGATTAGCCATACGGGAGCTTTCCCTCCATGAAGTATTAGATCGAAGGTTGCGATCTTTCTTGGAGTCATTCGTCTTCACGGTCAAATTAATAAGTTAGCATTCCTAATCATTCTTTAAAGATTGTTAAAGATCATTTTTAAATGCGTTTTAAACAGTTTACATTCTTTCCAGAGGCTCTATGCCTAGTAATTTTAGAACATTTGCAAGAGTTATCCTAAACGCCTCAACTAGAAGAAGTCTAGCTTTCTTGAGCGCATCGGTTTCTGCTCGTAATACTGGAAATCGTTGATAGAAACTATTAAATGCTACCGCTATCTTGTTTGCATAATCAGTGAGAATATTTGGTCTCACTTTTATACCTGCTTCATACACCACTTCAGGGAACATAGAGATCAAAAAGATTAGATCTTTCTCAATATCTTCAGTTAATACATCGAAATCCACTTTCTCAATATCGGGCAGTTTAAAATCTATCTTTCTTAAGATCGAAACCGCTCTCGCATGCGTATATTGCAAAAAGGGTCCACTATTTCTCTCAAAATCTAAGACTCTTGACCATTCAAATGTTATTGGCTTATCCGGAGACGTTGAGAGCAAAAAGTATCTAACAGCACCTACCGCTATAGATCTACTAATTTTTTCTAATAATTCTATTTTCATCTCGGCATGTCTCTTAACGATTTCTTCATAAGCTTTTTCTTCCGCCTCATCTAATATTTCATCAAATGTCACATATCGGCCTCTGCGCGCTGACAGTTTAGCCCCCGGTAGTAATACTAATTCATAGGCTACGTGAATATGATTCCAAGAGAAATCCTCGTATCCCATGAGATAGAGAGCAGCCTTCAATTGCTTCTGCGGCAACGTCTGATCCTTTCCTATTACGTTATATACGTACACGGCACCAGTCTCTGTAAATTTCCTTAATGCGTAGGCTATATCT
The DNA here is from genome assembly GCA_029856615.1 of Candidatus Njordarchaeota archaeon. Taxonomy (GTDB): domain Archaea; phylum Asgardarchaeota; class Njordarchaeia; order Njordarchaeales; family Njordarchaeaceae; genus Njordarchaeum. Next base: position 1,292 of record JAHKLF010000156.1, on the reverse strand, counting down.
GGTAGTATAAAGCGTAGTTCCATCACTTCGTTTTAATACGAGATTTGGAGGTAAATATTCATCCTCTTTACCACTTCTAATTGCCTTTTCTAATTCTTTATCTGTGAGTTCGAATACTTTTCTTATGTCATCTATCTCCTTTAATGCTTTTCTTAAATCTAAGAACAGCGCGCCTGTTTCATCCTTGTATATCCACCCTCTTTCTCTGAGTACTTTAAGCACTTTATCAACGTCCCCAGACCAAACTAGATCGCTTTCCCAGTCAAATTTATCAAAGGTAATTCCAACTCTATTCAATGTTTCGCGGAACCCTTCGAGAACATCATTGCAGATTTTTCTAAAGAGCTTCTTTATTTCCTCATTACCCTCTTCGTACTTCTTCATAAGCATACTGATAATTTGCTCTGGGTCATCATCGCTCAGAACTCCTTTTAGTACTGAGAGATATAATTGTGGCCATTTAAGGCTAATTTCTGATAGTATACTCTGCCATTCTTTTGCTTCATTTATCATTTTCTTTAGATCCTTCAGATCAAACTCCATGAGATTCTCTATTATTTTTGAATTAGTATTTTGCGTTACTTCTGATAGCTCTTTCAGTAGTTTTTGGATATAGCTTATCCAGTCTGTTGTTTTATAATCTCTAAGACGCATTATCATTCGTTTCATTTTATTCAATTTACTCATATTTTGTCTATTTGCTAAAAATTCTGTTATCTTGTCAATATTTGATTCTATTTTCTTCCTAATATTTCTTAATGCATTGAGCGCTCTCGTAGCTTCTAATATGCTTGTCGTGACGGAATACAATGCCCCATACCAGTGATCTTTTTTTCCAATAATTTTTACCGTGCTAGATACTTTCGTGTAACCATAAACTAGATACGCAACCTGTCTTCCCATATCATTGATATAAAAACGCGTTTCTACATCATACCCTAATGCTTTAAATATTCTGGCTATAGTATCACCAAGCACTGCATTACGTGCAGTACCAATGTGCAACGGATGAATAGGATTTGCGCTAGTGTGCTCTACTATGATTTTCTTTCCCCGTCCTATATCCCAACGCCCATAAGAGTCCTTATAGTGAACTATCGTGGAGATTACCAATTTAGCAAACTTTCCATAATCTAAGAAAACATTAATGTACCCATTTTTTGTCTCAGCTTTACTGATATATGGAATACTTTCCCAGTTTACATTTCTAGCGATAGTATCCGCTATTTCACTTATTTTTTTCCTTGCCTGATTCTTATCGTAGAGTTTATATGCTATTTGAAAACTTATTT
>JAHKLF010000155.1 GCA_029856615.1 Candidatus Njordarchaeota archaeon | reverse complement strand
TTGAAAGCAAAGGTGCTATCTGGTTACAGGATTACAATACCCAAGGAGATTAGGGAGCGTCTTGGAATATCTATTGGAGATGAAGTTACAATCGTCATTGAAGGGAATAGGATCAGTATAATTTTTGATGAGGAGGAACCAGTTATGCTCTTGGCAGGAATAGCTGAGGGAGTCCCAGAGGAAAAGGGAGATACTATATCCATTAAGGAATTAGAAACAAAACTGATGAGAGGTAAAGAGAAATAAGTCTTCTAGACGCCACAATATTCATTAAATTAAGAAGCATGTTGATGTTTGCCCCCATGTTTGAGAAATACTATTTTTGTTAATTATAACAAACATTAGGCTATATTATGTCCTAGTTTGTCGCATACCCACTTATATCCACATCCTCCAGTGCATTTTCTGGGATTTATCCTAATTTTAGGAGGCCTCTCGTCCTTCAACATTCTCCTAATATCTCTTATAATTCTCTTAACACGTGTTTTTTCATGATTAGTGATTATGATTTCAATCAATTCCTCCTCCTCAGCGTAATAGATATATCCTCTCTTCACAAGCTTACCGGTTTTTCTTTCAAGTAGTATCGCATAGTAAGCTAACTGGTATATATGATCGGGCCAAGGTTTGCCTCTATTACTTCTCATCATTTTAATCTCTACCGGTATAATTTCCCCGTTATTCGTGATAAGAACAATGTCTATTAAACCTCGTAAGCGTTCTTTCTGCAGAATTATTTCTTGATTCATTACTTTTTCCTTTACTTCTGGTAACCTTTTTCTGAGCGCTATACCTACGCGTCTCATTATTTTTCTTTGAAGATCTTCGTGTTTTCGCTTTCCTTCTTCCTGCTGAGAACCTAATTTCAAATCAAGCACCATTACTTTACGGTAATAGACTATAAGGGGGCAGTAAACCCAATTCTTAATATCAGTACCAGAGATATACTCTGCTTCATCATCTACTTCAAAGGACGCCATTCAATTACACCAAAACCGAGTGTCCTACTACCTCCAACATTTGTTATTTCAGCAATCTTAAGTAGCTTTCCTACAAGATTAGCCAGTTCTTCATCATTTACCTCATACACGCACCTTCCAGTGAAACCAACGACTCTTCTTCCCTTTCCAAGATGTATTGTTCGCGATGTACGTATATTATGCATTAGCACTCCAATTTTTCTCTCCGCTAGTTCGCGTAAATTCTCAATGTTTATTTTCTCTCCTGATAATCTCCCCCATATGCGAGCTATTGATGTGAACAAAACCTTGGGGTCGGGGAACAGGTAGCGATAATCACTTTCCTTCCTGCGAAAGAATGTAGGGGTCTTAAAATCTACTAAGTACCTATTAGAAGGTTCCCAAGAGAAATCCAACTCGGGGGACTCAATTGTTGTAATTGCTAACTCAGCCTCGCCTACAGTTATTTTGCCTTCTAATAACATTTCATTTAGTATCTTAAACCATAAGCGATCCAATTCGTTGGATAGTAATGATATGCAGAATAGAACATTAGTTTCCTCTCGTAACAAAAAATTACGAGGATAAATCAACTTTTTTCTTCTTTTACTGGTTTTAATGAGCGCTAAAGGCTTAATTGCATAAGGTGCTGGGAAGTCTGGTGAGTGCATTTTAGTAGCCAATTCCTGGTCGATAGCAGATAATATTCGAAGAAAGAATGCTCTGATATATATTCCACTAAATTCGATTCTAGCTGAATTCTGGGCTACAGCATGAATCCGAAGAATCCTCAAACAAGACACCTAAACGATCTTTACACGTTGCATTTTAATTGGTTCTTCACCCTTTTTTACACTGAGCTTACCATTGGAAAAATTAATCTCTACGCGTCTCTTTTTACTCATTTCTGGTATTGGATAGATTTGAATGTTCCTTACGCGTTCATCCTCCTTAACCGGCGTATCCCTAATTAATTTCTTCAGATCCTCGATAAGTGAATTTAATTTAAAGCGAGGCAAAGATCCAATGAACGCGCTATATTGAATCCTTTCTAATCCATAATCCTTCAATGTTTCAGCAATCTTATTTCTCAGGTTGTCATTAGTAATATCATAAATAATAAGGAATAGCATTATTATTCACCAATATAGCACAAATGGTTTGTATTCGTCGGCATCGCCAACGAGAACTCGTGAGAGAAGTCTAGCTTGATGACTAATATGATGCGCTAAACTTCGTTTCTCACCATAAACGTTAGTAACTTCTTCATCAAGTCTTTTCCGGAATTCCTCTATAGCCCTTTTAAGAACATGATCTTTCAGCTTGCCATCTTCGCCTATGCAGTCATCTGGTCTTAGAACTCGTTTAGTAAACATTTTAATCACAACTCTATCTACAAACTGCTGTCGAAATTCCTCCATGAGATCTAAAGCTAATGAGGGTCTACCAGAACGATCACTATGGAGAAAACCAGCATATGGATCCAAACCAGCAAATAAAATGGCTGTGAAGACTCGTCTTAAAAGAATACTATAACCGAGATTTAAAAGGGCATTAACAGGGTCCTTAGCTCCTCTCTTTACTCGTCCTGGAAAGAAGACGAACGAGCTTAAGGTTCTGCCAAACCAAATCCAGTAAATTTCAGCAGCTCTGGCTTCAAAACTCATTAAAGAAGCCCTAATCTCATATGTTATTCTCTCCCCTCTAATTCGGTTAACCTCATTTATAATCTCTCCTATAATGTTAGCCGATTTTCTCATTAATTTAGCTGTTATGGGATCGCTTCTGCCTCTAGACTTGGCCCAGAATCTAATTAGATTCATTTGATTAGAAAGCTTGCCTATTACGAACTTCTTAGCTAGTTCTATTCCTAATTCAGTTAAATATGCCTTATACTGTTCTCTCCGCCTCTTAACAGTTCCAGTAATTATCATTGGAAATATCGCAGCATAAGGATATCCACGACTTGAAGTAAGAAAAATAGGAACTTTTTCACGAATACATAACTCAATAGCATCACTAGAGATACTCTTACCGCGTCCCATGATAATTAATTCTTCAAGATAATCCGTAACAAATTCTTCCTCGTAATCTCTGCCACGAATAACTAATCTATTCTTCCTCTTGCTGATAAACGCCCCATAGCTAGTTACGTAGAGAGATTTCTTCAAGCTAATCACCGTGACAAATAGAGTAAAAAGGGCAATCTAATGGGCAACTTGAAGATATTCCTGGATCAGAGCCTTCAGCTACAATCTCCATTTTTCTATCTCGTTCTTCAATAAACTCCATTCTAAGGGATTCACTAATCAAATGAGGACGCCTAGTAATTATAGGATAATTTTTCTCATTGAAATTCACATTCACCAAAACACCAACATCAATAGGAACTTCATAGAGGGCCTCAAGAACAAGAGCATAACCCGTAGTAGTCAATCGCTGAAAATCCCTAAACTTACCTGTCTTCAAATCCAAAATAACAGGAGCAAAACTCAAAGCATCAGCAGAAAGATCACCACTTAAACCCAAGAAGCGACCATCTAAACGTTGTTCAACTACAATAGGAATTGCTAGGTTTACAAGAGAATCCAAAGAAACATGAGGATGTCTGGCTAAAACAGCATCAACAGCTGCCGAAATTTGATTTACTTCATACAACCATAAATTAACACTTCGAGAAAAGAGAGTCTCTTTTTCCTTCTCTGTATATTGGGCAGATGAAATCAATTGAGAGAATCTAGAAAAGATTTTTCTAACTTCATCTAAAGCAATAGCGCTTAACTCTGATGAAATTACAGAGCCAGAAACAACGCCATTAGAATAAAGAAACTTCTTAGCAAAAGTGATGACTTCCTCAACAACAGCGTGCAAAACAGAGCCGCGAACCATACGCTTATTAGGAACATACTTAATACGCTCGACCCTTTTAAGATAAACATCCCGACCAGTAACACAATATTTAGATGCAACCTCACTAAGAGTAAGAAAAACATCATCATAAGGTGAAAGCAGAGGTGGATGATCCCAAGACCAGCCACGCCAATCACCAGAAACTCCCAAGGAACGAGAACGAGAGAGCAAACCACGAAAGATATATCTTTTTTCCTCGCTAGATAGGAAATAAACCATCCTAATCACCAGAACACACGCGGAGAGAGGAAAAATATAAAAGAATTTCCGATGATGATCCCAGATAAATGAGACAAAGGTCATGATAATGAAAATAACGAAACCATAATGCATAACATTTCAAACAAGATTTCACACAAATGAGACAAATCCCCACCTTAATGACACGAATTCACACACATCTTTAAATACTCCACAGCATAATATTAATGTACAGGAATTTGCAGATTTTCATTAAATAATCAGGACAAGGGGCATAATCCGGGCCTCGGAGACAAAGAAGTCTCCCAGACAAAGGGAATTGAAAGTTTAAAGAGCGGATTCCAAAGAACGAGTTTCGCTAGTCTATGAGACAAAGAAGTCTCCCAGACAAAGGGAATTGAAAGTAAAGATGCAATTGTTAGCGTATCGTTAATTTCGCTTTTGAGACAAAGAAGTCTCCCAGACAAAGGGAATTGAAAGTTAATAAAGCCATAAGAACTAACACAG
>JAHKLF010000154.1 GCA_029856615.1 Candidatus Njordarchaeota archaeon | reverse complement strand
TGTTAGTATCATCCCAGCAGACACCAGAGATGCCGCCACCATGATCCCATAAGACGACCAAATAGTGTTCAGCAGGATAATTTCGTATTCCCCACGCAATGAAATTTACTAGTGTCTGCGGGTCACCCATGCTTGCTTCGCCACAGTCCGCCAGAGCATTAGCAGCAGTAGGGGTCATATTTTCCTCTATATAGAATAGCTTTGTTCCGGTCCAGTCATCGTAGCTGTCGTCATAACCATCTATTCTATCAAAGAGAGCAATTATGTTAACTCCCTGTGACGATCCTACTTCAGCCATTTCTAGGAAATCATCAATTCCTGCAACTTCAAGGTTATTATCTGCATCTAAATAGACCATTATTGTCCAGTTGCCCACTTGTCTATTTCTATTATAAATCGGCACTGTGAGGGGCCCTAGATTTCCCTCTCGACTGAATAAACCGGCTCTTCCTCTACTTGGTGTTAGTTCGTCCCTATAGAGATCAAGCTCATCAACGATATGTGAACGGTTTACTGTTGAGGTTTTCTTTACCTTTATAGAAGTAGTCCGGAGGGGCGTAATTGTTATCGTGCTAAACATTATAAGGAACGCAAGCAGTACGGTTACGGCTAGTGTCTTAGCTCGGATATTAAGCATCGTGGTATTCTCCTCCCAGCAATTTTATATTCATTTATGATTAGCAATGAATACTTAATTATGTTTAGATAATATATTTATGCACTAGAACGTCCTTTTCAATTTTTGAACAAAAAGCATATGACTTCAGTTTAGGATGCAACGCGATGAAGAAATAAGCTTTTTCATCGGAGAGTACAATTTATTATCCAAAAATAATACAGCACAGTTACCATCGTATAAAAAATTGTGAATAATAGATTAACCAAGGAGTTAGGGTTGTTGTTCTTGGGGATATAGCTTAACGGTATAAGCCACCCATGCTTGCAATTCAATATCCCATCGAGCTTCGATTTCTACCCAATCTCCCTCCTTAGCTAGTACTGCATTATAAAAGTCCTGCTTAGTAGCGACCTTTGTTTCGAGAACGATGACTATAACGATTTGCCCACTGATGTTCTCGACGCTCATTATTATGGCAAACTCGTTATTAGGCTGAAGTAAAGCCCAATTCTTCCTAATTATTGTTCCATTAATAAGTGTTGTTACCAATGTGGTTTCATTTCCTCCCTGCCAACCCATGTATGACGCAATTATATTATTGTGGAGGCGATCCATAAAAACATCGTGAGATTCCCCATAAACATACTGAACAAAGCCCGCAATTCTGGGATTAGAAGCATCAACCCAAACAACTCCTATCGGTTTATCGGCACCGGGTAATTTCTGGACAACTAGAGCCACCCAAACAAGATAATTCTCCCTTCCAATAGATACTCGATAGAGTTTTGGATATCTTACTTCAGCGCCGTAAGGAACTTTTCCCTCTATTATCCCCTCCATGGTCTCAAGAGCCTTCTCTGGAGCATTTACTCCTCTTTCTATTCCCCCGATCCCCCTATAGAATCTCAAGTCGAATAGAGTAAGGGTAGAATTCACTAAAATCCATGTAGCCACTGATTCCTCTCCACCAGTAGTTCTCACAGCTAAGTAGAAATCTCGACCCCACCAATTTCCAAGCAAGAAGTGATGTGAGCGATGATAAAATTCGTCTTCCAAATACTCTTGAATATCTTGGGAGATAGGAATCCATATAAATCCGCGAGCAAAATAGTCTTTCTCACCATTTCGGATACTCACCCCTATTCTTCCTATAATGGATTCAAGAGCAGCTCCAGAGACGACTTGAGGCACCAATCCAACGGCATCTCTCCAGTTAAATATTACGTAATCTCCCTCAGCACCCACGATTAAAACCTTATAGGGTACGCGGACACCCCATGAAGTATATTTATCAACAAGAACGACCCATGCTGGAGATGTAGTAACGGGGCTAGGATCTATTAAATAGATTTCTCCAATAATGCCATCTGGAACTAGTTTTAATGTGAAGAAGAATAGGTCTCTCTTGCCGTATAATCCTGGTGCAATAATCATTTCTTTACTAATAAATCTCATAGATTCGAATGTTGGGGTGTCTAGATGAATGTATAGATATCCCACCATATAATTTATCTCAGGCGTAAAAGCATAAGCATAGTAAACTGGCACTACCCACGCAGGCTTACCCATTATTAAACCGATATTCTCGTACGAAGTACCTACTTCTAACTGATAATTTCCGATTCTGGGTAGCCTATAAGATAGTGCAAAATCCTTGGCGAGCTCTCTATCAACTAATCTTATATTATCAACATCAATCGGAAACTCTGATGCATTTATGTCAATAGAGAATGATAACTCACTGTTCCAACTATCATCAATACTACCCTTAACTTTTAGAGGATACGATGTTACAATAAATATGGATGCGAAGAGTAATCCAATAACCAATAGTGATTTTACTCTATCCGTCCTACTAAATAATCCTATATTTATTGATAATTTAATGAAAACAGCAATAGTAACTAAGCTGAGTATCAAAAGAGTGGGATATCCTATAATAGTAGCGCCGGGAGCTCCGATAGCCATAGAAACTGCAAGAGTTATGATATATAAGAAGATAAATGCGCCTAAATAATGTAAGTTTCTTGGATGAGCTAATATATCATAATGAAGCGCAAGCCACACGATTATTAGGCCTAATACAATAAGAGATACGAGTATTAAGGAGTTAATAAGAATACTGAACCACGGAATTGCGAGTGTTTCTGGAATCCACGTAAAAATTATCATAGCGATAAATAGATAAAAGAAGTTACCAGCGAGGAATGCCGTAAAGAAGACAGCCTCTGGTCGCTGAGGTAGTATCATCACTCTTAAGTATCTAGAGATTAACCTGTATATGAGTATGACAAGCAGGGCTACTAGAGAGACTATAAAGTTCCTGAGGAATAATATTGTGGGAGGTAATAAGATTTCTCCTCCAACGATAATTATGCTCAAATATTCAAATAGGGCTATAATGAAAACGGGCCAAAAAGGAATACTAAGTAGTATGGCTCTTAGTCTTAGTCCTCTAAACAAGTTCAGGTAATATCGTGCGGAATAGAGAATGGGAGATAGTATAATTATCAATGGTAATATTAAATAGATGAAAATCATGCCTATTTCCCCAATAGATACTTTTTAATAATCATTAATTATTAATAGAGGTCAAATAATTAAATATTTAACTTTTATAGAAGTGTGCATCAAAAAACTTTCCGCTTTTGTCGAATGATATATTAAAAATTAGTAATACGCATTTATCCCGCATTGAATACTGATTTAACTAGGGCTACAATTCAATCACGGATGGCACTCTTAGGACTCTTCTCATATGACCCGCTACAACCGTAAGAAACAAGCCCACTAAGAATATGACACCTAGCCCTATTGCTAAATATTTCACCTCCTGTGTAATAGGCATCTTTAGAAAGTAAATCATGCCCGCTAGGATAATGCCCGTATAAATTATCACAACTTGAATCATGAAGCCTAATCTGAATAATCTGAATATCTTGTTTGTTCGATCTAAGTACTCTGATAGGTTTCTTGGAAGCATTCTCCTTGGATTAATTGATATCGAAGCTTTATTTTTGACGGCAATAGAAAGGAGCTTCTTTATGTTCTCTATTGAAACCTTATTTGATGAGTCCACACTCATAGTTATCTTCGTTACCCTGCGCATTCTCCATGTTTCACCTAATGTGAGTATTGATGATATAATTAATATAAGGGGATATATTATAACAAAATAGATAGTAATTAAGATTGCTACAAGTAGGATTACTGCTAATAAATAAAGGAGACTTTCTCCCCAAATGTCTATAAAAGAAATATCGATATAACCTATACTGGACAGGGGTTTTGATCCTTCGTCAAATAATACGACTTCGCTCTCAGCATCCTTTGACAAACCTAATAGCTCCACTTTTAATTCTCCCCTAACTATCTTTAGAATGGGAGATCCTCCTTTTTCTTCGTATACTATTGTTGCCTTCCTGTTCCTAAATATATCAGCTATTTTAAGAACATCCTCATCTCCAGCAATAAGCGTTTTTTCATTACCATTCATTATGACTGTAATTTTTCGACTTACAGGGTCTACATCCTTAATCATAACAGATTTTATATACATACGTCTCCTCCCTCCTACATGAAGTTTCTTAAAGACAATAGAGTAAATGATCCTTCATTTTTTAATGGATAAAATAAGTGAGTAGGCACATGTCACTAGTAATGGAATATGAAGTATCGTCCCAGTCCAGATTACCTCGAATATAAACTGACTCCAAATTGGAGATAACACATTTATTATAGCAAAACAAAGACCAATAAATGCTGTTAATCTAAGAACTGGTTTATTAATATTCGGGTAATAAAGCAAAAGGATGGTTAATATCACGGGCGTTGTCAAGCAATAAGCAACTCCAAAATATCCCGCGCCAAGATATCGCAATAGATATAGTAGATCTAGCTTTGGATACGGAGGAGACCAGAAAGCAAAGATTGCAAATGGTACCAACCATAAATGATCTTTACGTATTTCA
>JAHKLF010000153.1 GCA_029856615.1 Candidatus Njordarchaeota archaeon | reverse complement strand
TAGAGTAATGTCAATACAATTCTTATTAGAGCAAGACGATCAACCGATAATATGGAGAGGCCCGCTTGTTTCAAGGGCAATTCAACAGTTTTTATCAGATGTAGCATGGGGTGAATTAGATTTCCTAATAATTGATCTCCCGCCTGGAACGGGAGATGAAGCATTGACTGTAATGCAATCAATACCAAATTTAACTGGAGTTATTATCGTAGTTACGCCTCAAAGAATTGCGATACATGACGCAAGAAAGGCTGTAAGAATGGCACAGATCATTGGGGTACCAGTAATTGGAATCATAGAGAATATGAGGGGTTTTGTTTGTCCTTACTGTGGTAATATAACTTATATCTTCGGTAAGGGGGGAGGAGAGGAGGCAGCAAAGGAGCTCAATGTGCCATTTTTAGGGGATCTTCCTTTAGATCCCAGAGTAGCGGAGCTAACAGATGAGGGTAAACCTTTCATAACAAAACAATCAGAGCTTATCTCTAAGAAATTCATGAATATAATAGATAATCTATTAGAGATCATAAAGAGAATAGAGAGCAAAAAGGAGGAAATTAAAAAGAGTGAATAAGGCGGAGCTTAAATGTTCTCTCAAATTTAAATAGGAATCATTTTTGTAGCCGAAGAGAAACTTTTATAACGCTCCAATAGTAGATAAGTAATATACATTTCTCATTTCATTTTATCAAGCTATTAGGAAAAATATTAACCCTCACGGGGATGATTCATGCCAGAGCTTCTGATATATAAAAGCAAAGTTCAAGAAATCGCCAAACGCGAGGGTTTTCGCATAGCTTCTGATTTTTACGAAGCTTTAAGTAAAAAAGTTGAGGAATTAATAATGCGAGCTATTGAAAAAGCTAGAGCTGAGAATAAGAAGACACTATCAGCGAAATATTTAGAATAAAGTGAGGTAATGATATTAAGGAAATAATGCACGAAATTCCTCAATATTATTTTCTTCTCATTTTTAATCCTTGAATCTTTCTGATTAATGTAATTTATTCAACTTAGGTTAGTGTATATTTCTTCAGCTCTTCCTCGATTCGTGCTAAGATATTCTTAAGCTCAATATACTTACTTACGAAAGTATCTGCACTTATAATACCGCTTTTGAATTCGTTTTCAATTCTCTTTATCTCATTTTCAATTTCTCTCTTTCTCGCTTCAAGTTTAGCGACGATTTCTTCGGTTCTCGAAGGAGCGAGTACGTATGCATCCATTTCCGCTGGTGAAACGGTCATTACGATTTTTCCATCTTCCATTCTGCTTATTCTTTCAGCATACATTGCTATTGACAAGTCATGAGTCACTATGATAATAGTCTTATTCATTTCTCTATGTAGCTCCTTAAATAGTAAGGCTATTTGCCTTCCTGTGGCAGTGTCTAGTTCTCCTGTTGGTTCGTCCGCTAATATTAGTGGGGGATCATTGGCAAGAGCTACGGCAATTGCAACTCTTTGCTGCTCTCCGCCTGATAATTCTCCCGGCTTTCGATTAATTTTATCTCCCAGACCTACTCGACGCAATAATTCAACTGCACGCTTTCTTCTCTCTTCTCTAGGCTTTCCTAGTAAGATCATTGGTAACTCTACATTCTCTACGGCTGTCAAAGTTGGTATGAGATTGAAAAATTGAAAGACAAAGCCGACCCTTTTTACCCTATATTCGTGTAATTGATTTTCGTTGTACTTTGTTATATCTTCCCCATCAACTATGACAGTTCCAGCATCTGGCTTATCCATGCCTCCTATAATGTTTAAGAGTGTTGTTTTTCCGCTGCCTGATGGACCAACTATAGCTCGGAATTCGCCCTCTTGAATTACAAGATCCAATCCTCTAAGAGCGATAGTTTCTATACCGCCCGTCTTATAAATTTTAACAACATCTTTGCATTCAATGTATTGACTCATAATTATCACCTCTAATGATGTATCCTAACCTCCTCGGGCAAGGGGTGTCTCGAAATTAGCATGTATGGGATTATGTAGGATAATACAAAACAGATGAAGATTAATACGAGATATATTAACAAATCAGCTGGCAAGATGAATAGAGCCCATTCGGGGGGATACTCGATACCCTTTATCATTTGGAGATATTGGGTTAAATAAGGCATCATCATCGATCCGCCGCTCACCCAGCTTATTATCATCGCTAATGAAACAGGCAGGCTTATTGATAGAGATACCAGCGCTACTAAAAACGCTTCTCCAACTAGCATTTTAATTATTGAACGTCTAGTAAATCCTCGTACTCTCAGAAGGGCCAATTCTCTTCGGCGTTCGTAGATGCTTATGCTCACGGATACGAAGATGACTAATGCAATTAAGGTTGAGGCGAATAATAATCCGGCTTCATAAAGAGACAACAATGCACCACTAAATTCCTCCTCTAACATCCTCTTTATTTGTCTCTTCATCACTTGAACAGACCCCTTGATCTGGAAACTGGAGAGCATAATTTCTATTTGTTGAGCTATGTTGTCAATGTCAGCATTTTCCTCTACAGTTATAAAGAGGATCGTCTTTTCGGGTACGACAACAACATATTTTTGTTCCAAAAGTAACCAGATAGTTTCAAGATTCACGACAGCAAATAACTCGGTTACCAGTTGAGGATAGAGCATATCTTCGAAAACTCCAGGGAGGAACTTATAGAATCCTATAATATGATAATTTATGAGGGAAAGCGAAGGACGATAGGGATCTCTTATCCTGATAATATCACCTCGAGATAAATTATATTTATACTCAGCTCCCATATTAACTATGGTGATATTCTGGCTTGCAAACTGAGAGTTGATAGTCTCCAAATTGGCTTCTTCAAGGTAGGCATCTTTGAATAAAAGACTGAAATAGGAGGGATCCAAACCGACTACATGGATTCTTCCAAAGTAATAAGAATGCTCAAAAGTTTCTATAAAGCATCTAATGACGCTTTTTACGCCACTTATTCTCCATACATCAGTAATGATAGTATCATTAATGAAATCAAATGGACGCAAGGATGTTATCTCAACTTTGATATCAGCTCCGATCTTCATCTTAGTATCCACGATTATATGATTCCTAACAGTAGCGATACCGGATCCAAAAGTGAGATTGGTAATAATGGTAAAGGTTAGCATGAATATTATCAATGCGGTTCTAGCTGGTCTTCTGCCAAAATTCTTAGAAGCAATTATAGACGCTCGACCAACTAATGGACGTACTATTATGGAAAATGCACCAGCGAATCTATCAGAGAAGGAAACAATGATATTTCCTGCCCCAATGACTATGAAAAATGGTGCTAATAGTGGCATTATCGTTACTTCCAGGAAATGCAGGATTTCAGCAATATTAATGAGGACAGAAGCTCCAGATGCATGTGCAAGATCTAAAATCGTTGAAATTACCGGAAGTCCTAAAATAAAGTCAGCTAAAAAGTAAGAACCCGCAATGACCAAAAATACATTAAACCGCCTATTAATACCCTTCGTTGCACTTAATTCCTCTTCCTCTAAATACTCTCTTATAGCATCCAAAGGCTTTATTTGCGCGACTCGTCTAGTTGGTAAGATGACGGATAGCATGCTCAGTGAAAGTCCAAGGGAAATAGAAACTCCAAGATACTGACTAAATACTGGCGAAATCACGTTTAAAACGAAATACCTACTGGCAAAGGAAGGCGAAATTATATTTACTAAGATAAAAGTTAGGATCGGGCTTATTAAGAACCCTAAAAATCCACCTAACAGACCCATTAGTAACCATTCAATGAACGTTACTCTGGATAGTCCTCCGCTACTACTACCCCTAATCTTCAAGAGACCAATTTCTCTACGCCGTGTCTCTATAGTTAATTCTCCCCCAATTAATGTTGACAGTGCTACGAAAACAAGTACTAAAAGGATCGCAAAAACAAGCTGTGAACCGTATTCTTCCGATGATTTATAGAATTCAACTAATGTTTCCTTGAGAGGACTTTTTATTTCTGCGTGGTATACTCCCCACATTCCATGTATTTTCTTTGAAATTTCAACTTCGAGTGAATTAATCTGCTTCATTGTCTTCGTTTTGTCCCAAGGGTTAATCACTTTTTCACGATCTATCCATATATGGTATCTAAATTGGAAAACAGGGGTTGTGTAGAGAGCTGACATTATATCAATTGCCGTTTCTATGTTGGTTATAAAGACGCCATAATAAACAACTTTTTCGACATTCATTAAATGATAATTCAAAAAATCTCCAACTTTAAAGAATCCCGTTACTGTGATATTTCTATCATAGAATAGATCAATGTCGTACCTCATAATGTTTAACGTATCCCCAACTTTTAAGTTCATCCATTGAGCCAAGTTATAATCGACTAATATCTCATCGTCGCGTAAGGGATAATAACTATCATTCCCAACTAATATAATGTTATCTCGCCAGAATGGATCATTAAAGTCTATTCCAAGGAAAATACAGCCCCATTCTTCGATTCTATAAACTTCCGCTTTGTTTGTCACGTTAATATCAACCTTATAAATGTATACATCATAAAGATAATGAATTTCTGTGACTCCTTGAATACTCAAAATATCAGTTCTTATCCCACT
>JAHKLF010000152.1 GCA_029856615.1 Candidatus Njordarchaeota archaeon | reverse complement strand
AGAATTCAAGGATACTAAGTGGGACGCTGTTATATTACCCGGAGGCTTCTCTTATGGAGATTACTTGAGAGCAGGCGTTATTGCCGCGCATAGTCCCGCAATGAAATACATTAAAATGATGGCTAGGGACGGTAAACCTGTATTGGGGATTTGTAATGGTTTTCAGATATTGGTTGAAGCAGGATTACTCCCTGGAGCACTGTTGATGAATTCAACATTAACATTCATTTGTAAGTGGGTTACTATAAGAGTCGAAACTAATAGGACAGCCTGGACCCTAAACATCCCTCGAGGAACCCTCATGAAGATACCAATAGCTCACAAAGAAGGGCGTTATTATATTGATCCAAAAAGCTTAGAGGAATTGCAGGAGAACGATCAGATAGTTTTTAGATATGTTAATGATAAAGGCGAACCCTCACCCGATGCTAACCCCAACGGATCCATCGATAATATAGCTGGTGTTTGCAATTCTGATGGCAATGTTGTTGGTCTCATGCCTCATCCAGAAAGAGCTTCAGAAAGTATTCTAAGTCCATTTGGAACGGATCACGGCAAACTCATTTTTCAGTCGATGATAGAGTATGTGAGGAGATACTTATGACAAAGCAATTACAGATCAACTTAACTGAGTATGAAATAGAGTACATAAGGAAAAAACTGGGAAGGGAACCAAACCTAGTTGAGTGGGGAGTATTCGAGGTTACCTGGAGCGAGCACTGCTCATACAAGTCCTCTAGGCCAGTCCTAAAGATTCTCCCAACCGAAGCAGATTACGTGATAGTGGGACCTGGTCAAGATGCGGGAGTGATAGATATCGGAGATGGTCTCGTTTTAGTGTTTAAAATAGAGTCTCATAATCATCCCTCTGCAATAGATCCTTATAACGGAGCAGCGACCGGGATAGGAGGAATAATCCGCGATATAATGTGTATGGGAGCAAGACCAATTGCTCTTTTAGACATACTCCGATTTGGACCCCCAACAAGCTCTCATTCAGTCTGGTTACTCAAAAATGTTGTTAGAGGAATAGCAGATTACGGTAATTGCGTAGGAATACCGACAGTCGCTGGAGAAGTAGAATTCGATGAAAGTTTTGAGAGAAACTGCTTAGTTAACGTTGCTTGTGTTGGAATAGGGAGAAAAGATAGAATTACACCTAGTATAGCTCCCAGACCCGGAGATTTATTCGTATTAGTTGGTGGATCTACAGGTAGAGATGGTATACATGGAGCAGCTTTTGCATCTAAGACATTATCTGATCGCTCCGAGGAAGATCGGCCTGCTGTTCAGATCGGTGATCCATTCACTAAGAAAGTACTAATTGACGCGACTATGGAAGCATTAGAAACAGGATTCGTAGTCGGATTGAAGGATCTCGGCGGAGGAGGATTGGCTACCGCCTTATCCGAGATGACTGCTTTAGGGAATACTGGTGCGGACATAGATTTATCAAAAGTTCATCTTAGAGAGGATGGCATGACTCCTTATGAGATTATTCTTAGCGAATCTCAGGAAAGAATGCTTTTTGTAATCGATCCGCGTGGTTTTGATGTTATTAGGAGGATTTTTGAGAAATACGAAATCCCCTACTCCGTAATAGGTCATGTTACTAATACGGGTAGGCTAGTCGCGAAATTTAATGGTAAAATTGTTATTGATCTACCATCAAAACTTGTAGCTAGAGGACCAGTAATAGAAAGAAAAGCTAGAAAACCTAAATATATCGATGAACTCAAAAGGATTCCTCCTCCATCTCTCCCAGAAGATTTAGAGGAAACGATATTAAAGTTACTATCATCTCCTAATATAGCCTCTAAGGAATGGATATTTACACAATACGATCATGAAGTAGGAGTACGTACCATCGTGAAACCGGGGCAAGGGGATGCTGCAGTTCTCCGAATACTAAATACAAACAAAGCTATAGCTGTAAAGGCCGATGCAAACTCAAAGCATACCTATCTTGACCCCTACAACGGAGCCGCGGGCTCTTTAGCAGAAGCTTGCAGAAACGTTGCTGCCGTTGGTGCTAGACCTCTAGCCTTTACTGATAACGCTAATTTTGGAAGTCCAGAGAACCCTGAGGTATTCTGGCAATTTAAGGAAGCTTTCAGAGGATTAGCTGATATGGCTAGAGGTTTAGGTATACCTTGCGTCGGTGGTAATGTAAGTTTTTATAATGAAGATGAAGTGACTGGAAAAATCGTTAAACCCTCGATAGTAGTAGTGTGTGTCGGATTAATCGAGGATTTAAGCCATATAACGACAATGTCTCTCAAATCTCCAGATGATTATATTGGAATCATAGGATATACGAGAAGAGAATTGGGGGGATCAGAGTATTATTACTGGATACATAACATTGTCGGCGGACAACCTCCAAAAGCGGATGCTGTAGCTGAGAAAAAAGCAATAAACTTTGTTCTAGAGTGCATTAAACGCGGAATAATAACATCTGCTCATGATATATCAAATGGGGGATTAGCAATAGCGCTCTCTGAAATGTCTATTGCAGGCAATTTAGGGGCTCTCATAGATTTAACGAAAATCCCCAGTGAACCAATGCGAATAGACGAGCTATTATTCTCAGAGAGCTATGCAAGATTTCTAATCGAGATTAAAAGAGAGAGGATAAATCAATTTGAGAATCTGGCTAGAGAGATGAATGCCGTTGCTGCGGTTATAGGCCAGGTAACTATTGAGAAAGTTGTTAGATTTAGTGGTTTTGGTGTGGATATTTCGTGTGATTTAGATACTATGAGTGATGTTTGGCATAAATCCTTGGAAAGGATGTTAGAAGGCATTTATAATGATTAAGGAAAAGTGTGGAGTATTCGGCATCCATAGTGAAGTGGACAAAGGAGTATCAAAGAAAATTTTTCATGGGCTGATAGCACTGCAACATAGGGGTCAAGAGGGAAGCGGTATTGCGATTTTTAATGGTATGACGATAAATATTAAGAGAGGTCTAGGTCTCGTAATGGAGGTATTCAACGAGCATGTACTCTCAATGTTACGGGGAAAAATTGGCATAGGTCATGTTAGGTATAGTACAACGGGTTATGGTAAGCTTGAAGAAGTCCAGCCGTTTATTGAAAATCTTAATGGTAAAAAGTTTGCTCTAGCATTGAATGGGACGATAGCAAACTTCTATGAAATCCGTGAAGAATTGCTAAGAAAAGGTTTTAAGTTCTCTACAAATACGGATACAGAAGTCCTCGCTAAATTAATAGCATACTATTATATCGAGACGGAAGATTTTGTGGAGGCCATTGCGGAAAGCATGAATATACTGCAGGGCTCTTATTCTGTTGTTCTCGTGAATGAGGAAGGAGAATTATACGGCTTTAGAGATCCACTCGGAATAAAACCACTAACATATGGAACCAACGATAATGAAGTGATAATAGCTTCAGAAAGCGCAGCAATAGAAAGTATCAATGGTCTTGTATTAGGAGATATTAGACCAGGAGAAATCTTCAGAATTAAGGAGAGCAATATTGAAAGAAAGCTCGCGAGAACTGAGAAAAAGCGTGCATATTGTATGTTTGAATATATTTATTTCTCTAGACCAGACTCTACTATAAATGGAATACTCGTGTATAATGCGAGATATAATCTAGGCAGAATGCTAGCTCAATTGTATCCTGCTGATGCAGATATAGTTATCCCAGTTCCAGATACAGGTAACATTGCAGCCCTAGGCTTCTCAAGGGAATCCGGAATTCCCATTTCTCTGAGTTTAATCCGAAATCCGTACATTGGAAGAACTTTTATAAGGCCAAGTCAAAAGATGAGAGAGCTCTCAGTTTCTCTGAAACTTGGATTTGTAAAGAATGAGATAAAAGGGAAAAGAATAGTTCTGATTGATGATAGTATCGTGAGGGGGACCACCATAAGTAAAGTTGTTAGTCTATTAAGAAGTATGGGTGCAAAGGAAGTCCATGTCAGAATAACCTGCCCACCAATAAAATATCCTTGTTTCCTTGGAATCGATTTTCCGACACAGAGGGAATTAATAGCGAGTAATAAGACGATTGATGAGATACGGAGAACAATCCATGCTGATTCTCTCGGATATATGACAATTGATGGTTTAATCAAAAGTATAGGAACCGACGAATTATGTTTAGCTTGTTTAACTGGAGAATACCCCGTTAGGGGGATATGCTGGAAAAAACTTGAAGAAGTTTTTGGAGTGATGCGGAGATGAGTGGAATAATAGGAATATTCGCATTCGATGAATTATGGAAAGTATCGCGATTCGTGTATTATGGATTATTAGCCTTACAACACAGAGGCCAGGAAACAACGGGTATTGCTATCGGGGACGGGAGAACTCTAAGGATACACCATGGAAAAGGATTTGTAGACCAAGTATATAATGAAGCGATACTGGACGACCTGACTGGATGGTATGGTATTGGATATGTAGGTGCATCGCCAGATGACTTTCAGCCTGCTCTAGTTAAACATGATGATACTCGCATCGCTTTGGTTCTATCTGGAAAATTGTTTAATATCAACAAATTAGCGAAAAAATTTGAAATAAAGAAATGGGAAAATCAAGCAGATTTCCTTGCTAAAGCTATTCTCATTGAATT
>JAHKLF010000151.1 GCA_029856615.1 Candidatus Njordarchaeota archaeon | reverse complement strand
GTCATCTAGAAGATATACTAGTTGAGATGCAAAATATCCTGTGATCACTATTAATTTTGGCATTTTTCTCATCAATATTAATGATATTAATTAATAATGAAGTAATCCTTAATTGAGAATATTAATATCTAGTTTCTTATGCTCGTTTTTAAGCATAAATTTTATAAATCTGAAAGAAGTGGCTATTTTTACGCAATCAATACAAGGGGCTCTGGTTATGCAACGCAAAATAGTATTCATGTTTCTTACAGCGATGTTTATTTGTATGTTCCTAATAAGTAGCTCTGTATCTAATATTAGCACGAATGTATTTAATGAGAAGAGCAGATTAATCTCAGAGCGTGCAATAACTATTAAGTCAATGGATTCTGGAAAATATGATAAGCATAAGCGAATTGATACTCAAACGCAATCAGTAGATGACCTAACAATATCCTCTTATGAGTTTGACTATACATTTACAATTACGACTTATAATATTACAAAAAAGCACGGCAAGTATTCCATAAGTATTCCTGGTTTTCAAAAATTAGTGGAGCCCGGAGCCCCTATATTATCCTACAAGAGTTTCCTATTCGAATTGCCCTATGGAAGCGAGGTGATTTCTGTCGAAGTAGATGCAAGGGGGTTCCTTGATATACTGAGAAACGTTAGTATAGATGATTTAGAGCTAGGAAACCCAGTTGCCACCTATGGTGAAGAGCTCATAGTAATACAAAAAAGCAATATTACTTCCGTGTATCCCAATAAACTTTACAGAATACTGTTTGATGGATACTTTAGGAATCATCGGTTGCTTCATCTCTGTGTATTTCCAGTTAGATATCTAAAAGAAGAAAAGAAGATTGTCCTTTATACGCAGATAATCATAAAAATCAAGATGAATATTCTGTATCGTAGAATACCACGACCGATAAGTACTTTTGAACAATTCTACAAACAATTGGATGTCATAACCGTAGATGGACCCGAGCTAAGATCTATTGCTGCAGCAAGTTATGCTCCTTTAGAAACCCCAATAGATCTCCTTATAATTTCATCTCAACAGTTCGAGAGTGAAATATTAAGGCTTGCGCAATGGAAAGAGAAAAACGGAATAAGAACATACTTTAAGAGCGTTGAGGACATTAATAATCAATACAGCGGCAGAGACCTAGCGGAGAAGATAAGAAATTTCATTATCGACATGTATCAAAATAATCAAATTCGCTGGGTTCTTCTAGTGGGAGATTACGATATTGTTCCACCGCGATATATTTATGTACCCGATCCATATGCTGGTGACGGTGATGATGTCCCATCTGATTATTACTATGCGGGATTAGATGGTACATGGGATACCGATGGAGACGGTACGTATGGAGACGATGACACTGATTTCGATTGGTATCCCGAAGTCATAGTAGGAAGAATTTCGGTGAGTACTCTCAGCGAATTAAGCACGATTATCAATAGAATTATAGATTACGAAAGCAACATAGCGGCAATTGCGGCATATAAACATGCAATATTGGCGGGTGCTTATTCGAATTATAATGCGGATACGGATGGTGATGATTTGCAGGATTGGCCTAAAACAGATGAAGCCAAGCTGAATTGCTATATCATGAATGATTTTCTAATTCCTAATGGTTTCACGTACACGCGGCTATATGAGGCAGCTGGATTAGATCCAACAGATTATGCATACGATTATGCCTTAAACGAGGCAAATATGATTCAAGCTATATCAAATGGTGCTATGCTTATTAATATGGCAGCTCACGGATCCTACACAGCGATTTGGAGGAAGGTTTGGGTAGTAGATAATGATAATGACGGACTAGCTGATGAATCTTCGAGTCCAGATGGTGATGAGCATCAATGGTATAGCTTTCTTAGTACATCCTCAAGTATAAGTACCCCGTCGCCCTACTATCCAATCATTTATATTGATGCGTGTAATAATGGAGGTTTCGATAAATACTATAATTGTCTTGCAGAATACTTGCTAAAGCGAATTGCGATAGGTGTCGTAGCTAGTACGAGAGTTTCATGGTATTTAATAGGCTGGGATCCAGAAACGGATGGAGGACTTTATAATCAGGGAATGGCATATCGTTTCTGGGAATATCTAGTGGGCCATACAATTTATCACCCGGCCGAAGCGCTGTATCTTTCAAAGATAGATTACATTAACGATAGAGGCATAGATATTTACGCTAAGAAGAACCTAGTAGAGTATATATACTTCGGGGATCCCTCAATTGGCGTACCAATAAAATATCAAACAATCGGAGATAAGTTAGTGACTACGAGTGAAACCATGGAGAACCAATATGTAAGCGTAGAGGGAATAATAACGGTACAAGGAACCCTAAGAATAATAAATTCAACACTATACTTCAAAAGTATAACGGACGCTAAGGGAATCATAGTTGACGGAGGAGTGCTAGAGATTATAGATTCTAGGTTGCTGAATGAAAGCGGGTATTTCTGGATTCATATCAAGAATGGCGGGACATTAACAATCATAAGGAGTGCTTTGAGGGGGTTGGGGGAAATCTATCCTCCTTATTACTATATGCGAGGAATCGTTGTCGAAGGCGGAAGCTTAACTATAAATGATAGTTATATATTTAATTCAGCTTACGGAGTTTACGTAATCAGCGGATCAGATATAATCATCGACAATAACTGGTTCTATAACAATTACGTAGGCGTGATGATTTCTTCAGCGTCAACAGTGAGCATAACTAGCAATGTATTTGAACAGAGTAATCATACAGCAGTAAGAGTATCTCAATCAACAAGCGTAACCATCGATGATAATATCTTCAAAATGTCATCTATATATGGCCTACTAATTGAGGACTGCTCTGGAATCTATATAAGAAATAATGAATTCTACGGCGATCAAATGTTCATCTCTGGAGATAAAAGTGCGCTCACAAGTGCCGTGATAACAGGAAATTATAGGAACGGGAAGCCGATTCTATACTATGCAAATCAAAATGATACCGTAATATCTGGCGGAGACTATGGACAAATAATATACGTCTATAGCGGAAATGTGATAATTCAGGGGATAATTGATGCACCAATACACTTTTATGGAATGTATAATTCACTACTGAAAAGCGTGAGTCCAAGTGGAAACTACATTGGAGTAAAAATTGAGAAGAGCAATAGTATAAAAGTTGAGCAAACCACCTTACAGGGTAACACATATGGTATTTATGTGCTGGAATCAGAGAATGTAACAATAAGTAGTACCACATTTTCAAATAATACTGTAGCACTAACAATTCAAAATACGCTTAAGGTCAAGGTTAATGACGTAGCCATTAAAAATAACGAGGAAGGAATTTATGTGAAAGAAGTAAGCAATCTTGTATTAGAGGGAAGCATTCTGATGAACAATAGTGAATATGAAATAGCAATCTCTAATTCGTCAAACATTCTAATAGTGGGCAATAACATAAGCTGCTACGAAATAGGAGTGGCGCTCGGAATCTTTGATGGACCAAACGAATTAGCCAAGAACATAACCATACAACAAAATATGATAAATGTAACTAATCCGTACAGCTCAACTACTAAAGGAATATACATAAACATCGCAGATACTACGATTCAAATAAAGGATATCATTATAACGAATAATACAATTAGAGATACCTCGGTAGCTATATATGCATCATCAAGCGGAAGCATTAATAATATAACAATATTAGACAACATCCTATTGAATAATACGTACGGTATAGAGCTTAGGAATACAATAACGGACGCGAAGATTCAGGGAAATCGCATAATTAAATCATCTCAGATCGGCATTTACTTATATGGAGTAACATCTCTCACTAATATAACAAGAAACATTCTAAGGAAGAATAATTTGGGAATATCATTAGAATCATCCTCAAACATCATCATATACTACAATTGCTTTCTATTCAACACGATCTCTGCTTCTGATGATCAAGCAAACACCTGGGATTATAACGGTATTGGAAACTGCTGGAGCGACTATACCGGTCCTGACAGTAATAATGATGGAATAGGAGACGAACCCTACTATGTAGACTCAGACAGCATTGATCATTACCCACTAATATACTATGACTTACTAGACGATGACACACCACCCGCGCTAACGGTGACTTCATCGATAGCTAATAATACAGCAACAAACGAAGATGAAGTTAGCATCGCATGGAATGTCGTAGAGGAAAACTTTAGAGAAGTTGTTATATTTGTCAACAAAACGATGTGGGACAACTATTTACCAGCAAATAGTAGCGCTACAATACCAATGACATCAGATGGATTATGGATCATCACAATAAGGGCAGTAGATTTCAAAAACAATACTGCGGAAAACAAGATAATAATCACAAGAGACACAGTTTCACCAGTAATTCACATAACACATCCTAACAATCTCTCGTATATCGCTAGTAGGGACATTGTGATCCAATGGAGTGGAGATGACGATTATACTGGAGTTGATCACTACGAGATCAGCGTTGACGGTGGTAGTTTCTGGAATGTGGGTCTGGAGACTAGTTATAGTCTCGTGGACTTGTCTGAGGGCTATCATAATGTGACTGTTGTTGTTTATGATAGGG
>JAHKLF010000150.1 GCA_029856615.1 Candidatus Njordarchaeota archaeon | reverse complement strand
TTTCACCATGAAATAACTGTATTAATGATGATGAAGTAAAGCGTATAAAACTGCTCATATTTCTATTTTTCTGCAGATAGAGTTATGGTGAAGAGTTATGCCCAGTGTTGAGTTACGGATTATGCTTTTTGATAAGCCCGCTTGGGAGATTGCGGATTTTGAGGGTGAGGAATTAGGTGTTGAGTTTGCAGAGAGATGAAAGGCGCTTGGTGATGAGCTTAGGGAGCGATTATATGGAGTCGCTAGGGTTCATGAATTGCTTGTTAGGAATGGTTGGATAGCTACTGGGACCCTCTATGATATAATTTACTGGAAGGATGTAAATCTTGAGGAAGCGAAAGAGGAGCTTAAGAGACATGGTTTAGAGGAATATATAGAATACCTTGAGGAATCGCCTTGCGAAGAAGAGGAAGTTCTCGAAGAAGAACGAAGTTGATGTGGGAAGATTAATTTGTTGGTGACTGTTATGCCTAGTGTTGAATTACTTATTACATTATTTGGTAAGCCTGCCTGGGAAATTGAGAATTTTGAGGGATCTAAGCTGGGCGTAGATTTCGCTGAAAAGCTTAGAGATTTGGGGGAGAAGCTAAGAAAAAGACTTTATAGGGCGGCCGAGATTCATGAGATACCCTTGAAGAATGGATGGAAAGCAAAAGGCAGGCTCTATGATATAAGATATTCAAAGCCCATTTCTCTTGAGGAAGCGAAAGAGGAGCTTAAGAGACTTGGTTTAGAGTCATTTATTAAGTGTCTGGTTAAGTCTGGTGAGGATTACTTAATCGAATCCTGTGGCCCAGAAATTTTGGAGGAATGAAATTAAATAATGAAATGAAAAAATAAGAAAAGAGAATTGACAGGTAATTTCTGTCTTATAGTGTCTCTAGTAGCTTCTTTAAGAATTCTCGCTTTTTTCTCATATTCATATGATGTAGTTGGCTTAGTATCTCGTAGAGTTTTTCTAGTTTTTGTTTTTTTCTCGGTATGCTTTAGATATTTTAGTATTATAGGGATTATTCTGACGAGATACTCTCTTCTGTATATTCTTAATCTTGAACATCCGAATCCCGTTTTAGATCGAGGAATCGTCGCTTTTATTCCGAAGTTTTTTAATAGTTCCTGGACTTTTGTAAGCAGGTATTCGTCACAGTTTGTTATTTCTATATGATGATCGAGTGTGAATGAAACGCGTACTTCCCCCTTGTATACATATTTTCTTTGTCTCACGTCTAAATATACGCTTCCCTCAGAATCTAATAATCCTGCTAGAAGTGCTGCTAGGTCTTCTATATCGCTGACTTCCTGAATTATTTCGTCGATTTCCTTGAAGAGGAATGCGAAAGATTCCTTGTGAATACTTTCAGAAAAGGCATAGTAAGCTCTTGAATTTTTGACTACTACGGCTTCCTGCTTAGAGATGTATTGTTTTAGAGCTTCATAGATGCATAGGACTGTGGGGAGTTTTCCGTTTACGTCTATTCTTATGCTTGTGAGACTTGCTTCTATTCTTGCGTCTCCTTTGCAGAATCCCCAGAGATACAATTTTTCTCTTTTATCTCCGTTGAACGGCTTTCTCTCTTTTATGCGCGCTTGCGCTAGGTGAGGACTGCAGGGTATTCTCTTGATTCCTAGGTACTCAAAAAGAATGATTAGGTCTTTTGTTCTTAGTTTAATGTTAATTCTTCTTAGTTCTCTGCATACTTTGCGAAGACTCTTGTACTTATTGTATAAACGCTCTAAAAACTCCTTAATTCCATACTTCTCAAGGGGCTTCAATTTGCTTAGAATTCTGCATAATTGCTTATTGGGCGCGATTTTATTGCCGTGACGAGACTCTCCCATTTTAGGGGGCTCTGGTGGGGCTGGTGGGAGAGCCTCGTCACGGCAATAGTTATTTGAGGAGAGAGAGGCCCAGCCCCTGGCGCCTTTCCCTTACCTCTCTCTCCTCATAGAGAGGATTGACTCACGAAGGAGTCGTTTCTTGGCAGCCCTCTTTATTGGTTTGATTTTATTTTCATCGGACTGCCAATAATATATACTTCCCTCTTAGTTATTTAAATGATCATGTAACGTATTCTGTGTTATGCCGTCCATATGGCGAATTTTGTTTTTGATGTGATGACATTTGTTACTTATGCATCTTGGGCATATCATTACGTTACCGTACGGTGTTTCTATTTTCCATAGTTCGGTATCTAGATCTGTGATTTTCTCTATTCTCGAGAATACTTTGTGTGGGAACTTTGCTGCGAGGTACTTTAAGTTAGTATCCCTTACTGCATCTATGCGTAGTGCTACATACCAGAATAGGTATGCTATGTTAGGATACGCTTCAACTTTTAAGGATTCATCAGGATTAAACACTACCCTGCATGATTTATTGATGTGTCTTATTAATGCTACTACGTCATTCGCTTCTACGGGGGATCGTACTGTTTCGCCATCTCTTAGGAATAGTATTTTTGCTGTGTAGATCATTGTGAATGCTTCTCTCTTGTTATTTCTTTCAATAAAATAGCCATCAAGGTAATATCTGGAATCTATGTTTGAGCTCATTTTTTGTATTCTTAACTGGAGGGGGATAAATAGATATGGATGCCTAATCACGTAGGTTAAATAGTATCTCCCCGCATTTGTTAGAGCATACACCATTCCTCTTCTTTGTATTAAGCTGGAAAATGTTTTTGCAATTCTGCGTAAATGACTTCCCCGCTTAATATGTTTAGCCCCCATGTACCGAGCTATTCCAACTAGTTTACTTTCCACTAGTGGCACACATCTCTCTAACGCATATCGTACTACTTGAAAAAATTCAAGTAATTCTGGATGCTCCTCAAGTATCCTGATCCCTAAGTTCATCTTCTTCAGCCTCTCTGCTCGCTAGTTAGTTCCCCTAGCGAGATTTCTCTCGTTATTAACTTGAGAATGAATTTCTCATACGGTAGTCGTATTGGACTATAATTCTCTCTGAGATTCTGAATAATCCCTTCTATTTCCGGTGAAGGAAATCTTCTTGGCGCGGGTAATGAATCTGGATCAATCAGTCGAATATGCGTTAAGACAGATCTTGTACTCATTTTCACTAATGCTTCTCTTGCAGGCATTATCTGTAGGTATCTACTATCCACATGAGAGAATGCTTCTCTAATGATTTCTGGTGGTGCATCGCCCATCATGAAGAGTGTACCTGCATTATCAATTACATCTTTGCTTATGGAGTCTGCGCTCTGAGTTATAAAGCACAATGAGATTCCGTATTTTCGGCCGAGAACAACTAAATCCTCAGCTGCATACATCATAGCTGATTCTTCCTTCCTCATTGCTGGAGCAACATATCTCGCTTCCTCTAATACTATGAAAATGCGAGGTCTATCATCGGACAGCTCAAAATTACCTATTATCTCTGAATACAAGTATCTCAATAGGACATTAACTAAAATCCATAATGCCTTCTTTGTTGGTTCCTTTGAACTAAAGTAGGATAAATCAAAAACAATATTCCTCTTAAGCAGTGATTTGATATCTAGATTTGTTTTTGTGACCCAGAATACGTGCTTTGCTACGCCAGAGAAAATTGATTTAAGGCGATTAAAGATCGCGTGCAAGCTAAATTTGGCTGAAGGGATCTCAGTGCTTAATTCTTCGCATAAATCAGCGATTCTATATAAGAAGAATAAGGGAGATCGCCTATTTTCCTCCCCCGATAGAACTACATCAGATATCGCTGTGCTAACAATTCTCTCCATTTGAGGTGAAAAGCCTTCACTAGCCCCTCTAACAAGTTCGCTTAAGAGTCCCGATAAGAAGTAAGCATAAATTTCAGGTTCTTCTGATCGCGGATCAAATATGTTAAGGCCTAGTGGAATATCCTCTTTTCCTGGTGATATCACAATAAATCCAAAATCACGAAGAAACGTATATTCGCCATGGAAATCAAAGACCCATACCGCAGGACTCTCATCCAGGTTTATTAGTTGGGATATCATGATCTTAGCTAACGTGGTCTTTCCGGCTCCCGTTGGACCCACTATTAGAATATGCCTACTAAGATCCTTAACATTCAGATAAAAAGGTTTAACGCGTCTTCCACTTACAAGCTGATACCCTACCTTGATATCTCCCCTGGATAAGTCATCAGAAATTATCATTCTGGGTAAAACTTCTTCCTCAACACTAGCTAGCATAAAGCTTAATAGTCCCATAAACGTCCATGCACAACTCTTATCAGCATACATCACTTCGAAGAGTAATCTAATACTATCTCTAGGATAAATCACGAATTGAGCCATACTCGTTCTCAAAAGCTTGCTTTTGCCCCCTATTTTCTTTACGTCCGCTATTGGAATAAGATAATTAATTATGCTACCCATGAGCGAGCTTGGTGCGACAGGCTTTGATAGAATCTCCGGGATATCGTAGAACAAATAAACACCAAATTTGTACGTCTTTATCCTGCTTCTATTGGATTCCTCCCTTAGTTCACGTTCACTAATCTTAGGAAACCTCCGGAAAACGATAAGAAGCGTGTAATCAGAGGGAGAATGCATAATAGTATTCTTAATGGATGCAAGCATCGTAGAATTAATCTTAACAAGCTGCGCTTTCGAGGGCTCTATTGAGAGAACAATCTTTGGAATCACG
>JAHKLF010000015.1 GCA_029856615.1 Candidatus Njordarchaeota archaeon | reverse complement strand
TACATGCGCAAGAATAAACTACTTAAAAAGAAAACAACAGAATATGTAGGCTACGCTTTAACGTATAGAGGGCTAGATGCTCTGGCTCTTAGAGAGTTAGGTATGTATGGAGCTATAAGTAGAGTAGGTCCTAAAATTGGTTTAGGAAAAGAAGGAGATATCTGGATAGCTTATCTAGATAGCGAACCAAGGATAATAAAACTCTTTCATATAAGTAAAGAAAGTTTCAGAAAGATTAAAGTGCACAGATATTACTATGTACCCGCGAGAACTTTTTCTTGGTTTCAAATTTCTTATAAATCGGCTTATAGAGAATTCAGAGCATTAGTTCTCTTGCATACTAGGGGTGTCAATGTTCCTAAACCAATAATCAGGAATCGTCATGTGATTGTTATGGAATATATAAATGGTCGCGAGCTTGTTAAGACGATTTTATCAGATCCATTAGAGATATTTAGAAAAATAATAAGAGAGATTATAAAGACGTTTAAAGCTGGAATAATTCATGCAGACCTAAGCGAATATAACATTTTAGTCACAGAAGACGGAGAGATCTATTTGATTGATTTTCCTCAATATATACCGAGCACGCATCCAGATGCAATGAAATATTTTGAGAAGGATATTGCACAGATAGTTAGATATTTCGTTAGAAAATACCATCTAAGCATTGATGAATTAGAGAGAATAGTTAAAGAAGTAATGGAAGAAATGGAAGTGGTCTAAATTATCCACTAAAGAAAGTTGCTAAGACATACTCACGCATGAACTCTATCACGATGGGAGTTAGTGGTAAATCGAATCGTCTTAATCGGGAAAAAATTAACTCTATATAGTTCTTAGCATCACTTATCCGACCTACTCTTAGCATTTCAACTACTCTTCCTAACATGTTAAGTATAGAAATTCTTTCTCTTTCGGATATGCCAATTGAATAGATATATTTAATGACGTAATGAAGTATTATATATTCTCCGCGATCTATTAGTTGAAAAACTATGTTAATCACTTTTTTGTCAAGCTCAAGACTCTCACTTATTCTTTCCTTGTGTATTATCGAATTAAGAGCTTCGCTTATTGTTCTACCTGGATATGCCTGCTTTAAGAATTCTGTATTCTCACGAGACAACCTAGCGGGGATTTCTACGTATTCAATGGGTCTAATTCTTTCTACGAATTTCCATACAATATTCTCTGGAAGGTCTTCCGGGAAATCATTCATTATGAGAAAAATTGTAGCTGCAGTATCTATTAGAGCTGGTATAGCAATGAGTTTTTCAATGCCTTTGGCAATTTCTAAAACCAAGGAAAAATTCCTTACAGCATTTTCTAATTCATTTATCTTGGCTCTAATTAGAGCTATCCTATTTAATAGAAAGATGTTTTCAGGGGGTCTTTTCTTTGCAGCCAGATTTTCTAATCGAGTAAGAATCTCCTGAATTTTTTCAGAAACCCCCATTTTTATTAATATCTCGAGAAGATGAAAGAAGATATTCATATAAGGTCTTTCTTCTAGTCTTTTTAGTAAAATTTCCCTGAGTTTGTTATGAATCTCTAAGGCCTTTTGCCTATATTCTGAACGCGGCAATTTAGCTAATGCTGAAAAGCAATTAAGCATGATGTTTACTGCGCGTATAGACTCAAGTCCCTGGATGCTTGAGAGAACTTTCGAACAAATTGTATATACTTTCTCGGGGTGATTTGGGGAAAACGAATTAGCCCATATTGCTAGAATTAGCGACTTTTCATCAATAGGACATTTCCTTAAAAGGAGTTCGATTAACTCATCATCATTTTCTCTTAGTCTTTCAGCTAGCGAGATTAGCGCATCAATTTTCTTAGGACTATATACTATTTCATCGATTATTGAAATAGCTGTCTCTTTTTCTCCTAGATCAAAGAGTATTGGAACAAGTCTACTTAATACTATCGATCTATCTGATCTATCGGGAATTGCGCGAGCCCACTTTAAAGCTTCATAAGCATACTTTCTAGCAGCTTCAATTTCACCGAGATCCTTCATAGCCAAGACAATATTAATCAAACTCACAGCTTTATCATATTCCCACTCTGTCAAGTCGTTTAATCTAAGAATAAGCTCATTTGCTAAGCTTCGTGCTTTATCTGGAAATCGCTTCACAATAAATCGAACCATTAATGATATTGTAAGTGCATCTTCTCTTTCTTTCAACAAATCATCTAATATTCTGTCTGCAAGTATAGAGATGCCCCACCACTTCACTTCACTTATCGTTTCTGACGCATTTATCAAGAATAATTTTCGTTCTGCGGGGCTTTTTAATTCATGAAGAGCCCTTGTAAATACGTCCAGAATCATCTCATATTTATTTAGCTCGTTTTCTCTACTTGACACCCTATACACCATGTACACTTACAATGGGAATTGTTATACAAACAACAAATAGGGAATTTATTTTTTGTTAAAAACAGATCTAAAGTTAAGATATAGGAGTTGTGATTAACCATTTTATAGTTGCACATGATAGGCTATAACCATAAATATTCTATGGTCTAACGTAAGTTAGCAAGCTTAGTAGCCATTTTTTACGACGATTAAACATTCACGATGCATTAAAATAATACGAATGATAATATGAAAAATTGATGATGAGACTGGTGAAATACTGTGTCCACTAAGGATGTCTTAAGAGAGCTCGCGTCTAATAACGTTAAACGGGCAATTAATCTTGAGAGACAAGGCAAATATGATGAGGCTATAATCTACTATTATAGGGCAATATCGGCGTTAAAGAAGTTAGTGAAAATTGAAGAGAAGGCATCTTTAAGGAAAATATATGAGAGCAGACTGAGACAGTATGCTAGAAGAGTACTATTATTGCTAAGGGAGGGTAACAAAAGAGAAAAAAGAGGGATTAGATCGGGCATTGACGAAAAGAATGAACTCAGAAGTTTGATCAAGGAAGCCATCATCACCGAAAAACCTAAGCTATCCTGGGACGATATAGCAAACTTAGAGAATGCAAAAAAAGCTCTTATGGAAGCGGTTGTATGGCCGATGTTAAGACCTGATTTATTCAGAGGGTCCAGGAGACCATGGAAGGGTATTCTCCTTTTTGGTCCCCCGGGATGCGGAAAAACGCTCCTTGCGAAAGCAGTAGCTGGGAGCGTAAATGCTGTGTTTTTCAATGTTGACTCATCCCTCATCTTATCTAAGTGGCTAGGTGAATCCGAAAAAATTGTGAAAGAACTATTCAGAATGGCTAGGAATAACCAACCAGCTATAATCTTTATTGATGAAATCGACGCAATAGCGTCGGTTAGATCTGCTGAAGAGCATGAGGCAATCCATAGAGTAAAAACCGTATTTCTGTCGGAAATGGATGGATTAGAATCCTCACCAGACGAGAAAGTGATAATGATAGGCGCCACAAATATGCCTGAATTAATAGATCCCGCGTTTAGAAGACGTTTTGAAAAGAGAATATATGTTCCACTTCCAGACTTCAGAGCGAGGAAGCAGATATTTAAAATACATTTACGAGACACAGAATTAGCAGAAGACGTGAATTTTGATAAACTTGCAGAACTGACTGAGGGATATACTGGCCATGACATTGCACTAGTAGTAAGAGAAGCTATCATGAGACCTATTAGAGAATTAGCCGAGGCGGGTCTTCTGAGTCAGAAAAATAGTAAGCCGAGACCAGTCACTATGGGAGATTTCTTGGAGGCGATTAAAATTATAAAGCCCAGTGTATCGAGAGAAGAGATTGAAAAGTATGAACGGTGGGCGCGTAAATATGCAACGGGGTAGGTGCTATGCATGACAGTATCAGAATATACCGATACTGAGGATAGGAGGGGAAGGAAGGAAAAGGTAAAGCAAAAAGAGAACTTACCAATTGATAAGGAAAATGCTACAGATCTCAGAGAGATAATCGATATATCATCTTTGCGCGTCCTTGAGAGAGAATT
Organism: Candidatus Njordarchaeota archaeon; assembly: GCA_029856615.1. GTDB lineage: Archaea > Asgardarchaeota > Njordarchaeia > Njordarchaeales > Njordarchaeaceae > Njordarchaeum. The sequence continues at coordinate 10,276 of JAHKLF010000015.1, read as the reverse complement.
TTCAGAAACTCTTAGAAAAAATATAGATAAGCTGAGAATTCATAGTAATTATCCGGAATGGGTCAAAGAACCTTGGGCACGCGTGAGTCCTCCTAAGAAATTCATCAGTAAGTGGATTGAGAAATGGTCAGAAGTCCTCTTAATATACTCGAAAATTAAGGGAAAATTCCTATTCACCCTTGGAGAAATCATTGGAGAGTGGCCTTTTACTTCACATGACAATAGTTTAAAAGTTGACGATTTAAGAAAAATTGTAGACTGCTTAGTAAAAAAAGGTTTGGCCCGCTGGATGGATGAGGCGAAAAATACTTTCGTTATTTATTGGATTTCCTGGGATATTCTTGAAGTGATGATATTAGAAACACTTAAACATGCTGGTTTACTTTATCTAAGACTTGATGTGTTGAAGGAAATTTTAAATGGGATGCCTACTGAGGACATATTAAAGATATTTAATAGGATGATTAGAAAGGGGTTAGCTGACTGGATTATCAAAAATCGTGCAATAAAAATGAAGAATTTATTAATATTTCAATCAGAAAGGAATAAATAATCATCTGGTGACTAAAAATGAAATTCCCAGAAAAGATTAACAAGTACTGTCCGCATTGTAACATGTACACAGAGCACAAAGTGAGAATTGAAGTAGTGAGAAAAGTAAGAAGAGCGTTATCGAAGGGACAGCGCCGTGCCAAGAGAAGATCGAAAGGCCATGGTAATCATGGCAGATATAGCAAAAAGCCGATATCTCAGTGGAAACTTCATGCAAAGACAACACGAAAGATAGATTTAATACTAACGTGCACGTCGTGTGGCAAATCTCGACACATGAGCCTTAGAAGAATGAAGAAATTTGAAATTGTTAAAGTTTAGGTGAATTAGAAATGTTTACACCATATGATGTATCTCCAAGTAAGCTTATCGAAAAATTGGCTAAAAGGCTAAAATCTATTGAGCAAATCAAAGCTCCGGAGTGGTCAAAATTCGCTAAGACGGGAGTACATAAAGAGAGGCCTCCCGTACAACCAGACTGGTGGTACAAGAGAGCTGCAAGTCTATTATATCAAGTATACATGAGAGGTCCAATAGGAGTTGGGCATTTGAGGAAATTATATGGTGGAAGGAAAAACAGAGGGGCGCGTCCAGAACGAAAAGTTAGAGCTGCTGCTAAAATAATTAGACTCGCATTGCAACAATTGGAGGCTGCTGGTTTGGTTGTTAAAACGGTGTATGGTAGAAAAGTATCACCAAAAGGGCAAAAATTATTGTATGAAATAGCCACTGAAATAGCAAAAGAGATGAATCTGACGCCGCCTTGAGGTGATAGTATATGGCTTATGAAGAAGAGGATGAAGAACTTAAAGCATTACTAGCTAAAAAACGTGCAGAGCTTGAAAGAATGATCGCCGCAGAGAAAGCGCGTGAAGAGCAACTTAGAGCCGAGTTAGAGAGAGAGGAAATTCTGAGGCATATCTTAACGGAAGAAGCTCGAGAGCGATTATCTAGATTAAGATTAGCGAGGCCCGATTTCGTAAGAGCATTGGAAGATCAATTAATAGCACTTGCACAAGCAGGTAGAATTAAAATCCCGATAAATGATGATGAGCTAAAGGAGATTTTAAGGCGATTAAGTAGTAGGAGGAGAGAGGGCGGAATTACTATTAAAAGAAAGGGGGTGACATAAAATGGCGAGGAATAAGCCCTTAGCCAGAAAACTTAGATATGCGCGGGCTTTAAAACAAAATCGAATGGTCCCAGTGTTCGTTAGGATTAAAACTAACAGGAGAGTAATGGTGAATCCAAAAAGGAGACATTGGAGAAGGACGAGATTAAAGCTTTAAGAGGCGGTTTTATATGTCTTCCAATACTTCAGAAGAGGAAGAAAAAATAGAAGTATCCGAAACAGAACAACAACCAGTATCCTCAGAAGAGGAGGTAAGAGCGGAGAGAGCAGCAATTCCGGAAAAGAAGGTCGAAAAAGAACGGCGCTTAAAAAGGAGAGGCCCCTCCAAGAGACTTAAAATCTTAGAAGAAAAAGCAGAGGATTACGATGGAGAGAGGTTCTTGACAATTCGTTTTTATCCGAGGGTTCTCTCAGCTCCAAAATGGAAACGAGCTAAGAAGGCTATAAAGGTCCTTAAAGAGAGAATCCTTAAGTATGTTAAGAATGTTGAGGAGCCTGGATCTGGGAGAAAAATAAGAATTCATAAGCCGATCTTATGGGTATCTCCGGAGGTAAATGAAGTTATTTGGTCAAGAGGTGCTAGGAATCCTCCAAGAAAGATTAGAGTAAAAGTTTTCTATAAAATTATAGACGCAGATAAGGGGGAAGTAGAATTGAGAGTTTTTCCGTTCTATTAAACTTCCCAGCTAGTAGAGAAGGCTTCTATAGCGAAATTTTAAATGCATATAGGGGTAACAAGTCATAGCAAAGATTCCACTCTTTTATGTCATCTCATTAAATCAAATTAATTTATTTAACCTAATATAGCAAATATTCAGTTAGCAAAAACTTACTATGATGAATAATAATTAATTAGTTATGATCATGCATTAGGAATTCATAGGTGATAGTATTGAGTGGGCATGAAATAGAAGAATTTTTGAAGAATTCGCGTAGACTGCTTAAATATGCAACAAAACCGGGACGACGAGAGATCTATCAAATCTCAAAAATAATTTTCATATCCATTTTAGCAGTTGGAATATTGGGATTCGTATTAAGACTAATATTTAACGCGCTAATTGGAGGCTAGATAGCGATGAGTAATAATGATGAAAAAGAAACTCAAAATGGCGAAGAGGTAGATGAATTCCAAATCTACGTAGTTAAGGTCCCGGCGGGTCGGGAAGTACAATTAATTTTTCTGATAAAGTGGCGAGCAGAGGCATTAGGGTTGCCAGTAGTAGCAGCTTTTTCGTCCAAGAGCCAAGATGGGGTCGTATTTGTAGAAGCTCCAGATTATGATACAGTTGTGAGAGCAGTGAGAAACTTTAGACATGCAGTGGTTCTTCCAGAACCATTAGCACTCGACAATGTTGAGCAATATTTAAGGGAATTTAAGGTAAAATATGAGCGAGAGATTGTAAAGGAAGAGAAACCAGAATTGTATCCAGGAATGATCGTTGAGATCATAAGCGGCCCATTTAAGGGCAGAAAGGCAAGGATAGTGTCGCTAACAAAGAAGAAAGCATGGGTCGATTTGATGGGTGGAGGCGCGTTACTTGTTGAGATAGATATAGATCATATCGCACCAGTAAGTGGATAAAAATGTCTGAAGAAAAGAATTACATAGGGATCTTTGAAGCTCTATCGCATCCAATAAGAATTAAAATACTAAAAGTGCTTTCTAAAGGAGAAAGATACATTACAGAGCTTGCTAAAGATCTAGAGATCTCAAGGCCTCTCCTATATATGCATTTATCAAAGTTAGAGAAAGCGGGTTTAATTTCAACATACATAAAGCATTTTGATTCACCTCCTTATGTCAGAAAATTTGTTAAAGCAAAAAAGATTAAATTAGTGATAGATTTACCTGAATTAATCATCAATGTTGAGGAGGAATAGACTGGTGAATTTTTATGCAAACTAATCTTGTAACGCAAATCTTCGTTCAAGGGTTAATAATTATTAGTGTAGTAGGGATTGTCCTATTGATTTTGATTCTAGTATTTCTGTACATGATTTATCTCGAAATGCGTAAGACAAGAGAGCTTTTAGAAAAAGTCGGCTAATTCATTGAGATTAAATAACTAAGAATAACGATAAATAACATGATAATTAATCATATTTCGAGGAAATAAGGTATTTAAGAAGAAGATCCTTCTTTTTTCTTTGCACTCTCTTCTGAGGTCTCTGAGGTGGATATTGTAATAGGTTGAGTCTTAATTTTATATTTAGTAGCTAATTCTTCAATCGTAAATCTACCGAGGTACAGAATTTGTTTCATGAGAGTAATTATATATCCTGCGATTCTATTTCTCACACTTTTGCTATTAACATTGGTGGTCATTTCAACTAATTTTTTATACATACGAAATCTGTAATCAGTTGCTAAAGCGGGATCGGCGTAAGCCATTTCTTCAGCGCGATCCCAAATTTCCTTTACAACGTCCCAGTAATTGACTATTATTCTTTTAGCAGCATCCTTGATTACTTTAGGACGAACTCTACTCATATCATATCCCTTTTCTCTATCTTCTTATAACTAACCTTTTCACATGTTAATGAACTAATTTAAAAGTTATTTCTTTCATGACTATATCAGCGTCTGGAAAAATATCTTAGAGACCTCATTAAATTAATCATTGAATGTACTGGAAAGCAGTAGTATTGCGCATTTATTATACAATTCCCTTACTTATAATCCTCAAAATGTCTAAAGCCTTGTCAGCGTCTGGTACTGGCTCTCTATTAAGCATTCTTTTTAGAATCTGAAGCGCGCCTAATTGGAATAATGGTTGGTTATTATTGCCGCATCTATACGAGTATACACATTTATTACATGTGATATCTCCTTTGCATTTGCACGAGTTAAGAATCTTAAAAGCTTTTTCAATAGCGGACTCGAAGCGCTCAAATAATAACCGAGAGACTCCATTTCCACCGGGAGTTGCCTCATATATTACTATGACACCTGTGGTTCCAAATGATATTCCACCAAGATCTTCACTCCCCCCTCCCGTTATTACATTCGTTCCTTCAATTACTATATGTTCAAGTGCGTGATAGGCTCCTGCAATTAACTCTGTTTCAGAATAATGTACGGGAGGAGCTCTGAACACAATCCCATAGGTTTCATATTCGTAGATTATAGGATGCTCTAGATCGTATTCAGCTAGTGGTTTTCTACTGCCTTCTTTAAACACTACATATCCTTCAACAGAAGCCTTCATAAGTAATTTCCCATAATATACCTTTGTACCTAAAACATCTCTAACAATCATCTTGTCCAGCGGTAAAGCACTATATGTGTAAATAGATCGCGTGTATAAATCTTCATACTCATAGGGAGCCTTCATAACTTCGGCCAATAGGCTTTTTATATCAAGTTTTTTAACAAGATATTTTACTCCCCGATTTATATAAATAGCCCCGGGATGGAGCTCTCTTATGGCTATTATGACTTCTCTTTCATCTATTGTTTTTCCATTATATAAAACACGAATTACTTTATCAGAACCCCTAATGTTAGTGGTAAAATATTTCGGGAATGCTGTACCGTTAGCATAATATCTTTTTCCCATTTTAAATATAGCTCCAGCCTTTTGAAGTCGTTCAAGAATTTCGGGAGGTATCCTATGTATTCTAATTTCTGTTTCTTCGATGGGTTCTTCGTAGGCCATTAAATATACATGCTTTTCTGCAATATATACGTTGTTCGGTTCAATATACCTTGAGGAGATATCACCGAAATAATCTTCAGGATTACGAGCATAATATTCACTAATTGGGTCATCACCACGTAGAACTAAAATAGCTGAGCCGGGGCGTTCTCTTCTTCCCGTGCGACCAGAACGTTGGATAAAGCGATCAATCGGTGTTATTTCAGAAATCACAAGATCAACGTCTCCTATATCAATGCCTAATTCTAAAGTGGGAGTCGACATTAAAGCGAGTTTTTTTCCTTGTTTAAATGCGTTTTCTATTGCGTGACGAATTTTCTTAGGAAGCCCTGCACGGTGTAAGTCAAATTTATTAAAAATATCCGTATATTTCTTAGCAATTTTCCTTAAAATATGTAAGGCTAACTCGGCACTTTTTCGTGTGTTAAAGAAAGCTAATGTTTTTATTTTCTCCCTAATCATTTGTGTTAAGATGCGCGCAACTGTGAGTTGAATCTGATTAGGAGAATATACGAAGAGTATATGAAGAGGTTCTTTTCTCCCGGTTTCCTCTACCGTTATCACGTCCTCATTAGTAAGCATGTAAGCAAATTCACGAGGATTTCGAATAGTAGCTGAAGCCATAAAGAATTGAATGCTACCATGACGCATTGCTAAGCGTTTTAAACGCTTTAGTATATAGTGAACATGTGTTCCAAAAGCACCGAAATATTCGTGTAATTCATCTATAATTATTATTCGAGCACGAGGAAAGAGATAGCCTAGGGGGCTTCGCTTACCCAAATGGTAGTGTATCATATCGAAATTTGTTATTAAGACATCTGGAGGACGCGCTAAAATTTCTCTCCTTTCTTTGTGAGGGGTATCCCCGTCTAATACTCTCACACTTAGTCCAAATATCTCCCCGTAATCATATAATTTTTGTAGCTGATCTCTAGCTAATGCTTTTGTTGGATAAACAATGAGGACAATCGGGGGTTTATGACCCCTTTTTTTGAATTCGATTGCTCTTATAAATGCTGGAATTGTAAAAGCCTCGGTTTTTCCCGTCCCCGTTGGAGCAACAATTACGGTATTTTTTCCTGCGCAACCTAACTTAATAGCTTTTTCCTGAAAGGTATATAATCTCTTTATACCTTTTCTCAACCAATACTCTAAGAGCTTTAATCTAATAGGACTAGGAATACCGAGTGAAGCTAAATATTCATCGCTTAATTCCTCCCCCATTTTTGGCTTTTTGGCCATTATCTTTGTATAGAAAATAGGAATGTACATCTGATCACTATTACTTACAACAATTCGTATAGGCATTGGTGCATCTGGGGAGAGATTGCTCAGTGTTATTCTTTTTTCTACTAAATCTTCTACTTCTTCCTTAATAGCTTGTTTAAATTCCGGCATTAAATTCTCAGTTTTGACATCGAGTTCGAAATAAGTATCGCAACGCGAACAAACCAGGGTTATTCTTACTTTATTAGCATCTAACTTGCGAATACTTAGAATTCTAAGAATACCGCCGCACTTTGGGCATTTTATCTCCAAAATAGACACCGATATTCGTATAGCGAGCTGGTTTTTGGTATTTTCATGTCAAAAATAAGATTGTTGGCGGGCCCGGCGGGATTTGAACCCGCGACCTACGGCTCCGCAGGCCGTCGCTCTATCCAGACTGAGCTACGGGCCCTATCAGATAGTTCTTTAATTGAACTATTAACTATTAGGTATGTCCCTATATGGTTTAAATTTAATCATAGGAAACTAAGTGGTATCTTGGAGGATAGTCCTCCTTAACCAGGATGCCCATTTCAACCATTTTCTCTAAGACTTTTTCGGCTCTTATTATATCCCACTTAAGTTTTGTTGCTACTTCGTCCACAGTAATTGTTTTCTTTCTTTCTTCTCTAATGAAGTCCAATACTGCTTTAAAATCATCATAAATTTCACGGAATTCAGCATATGTTATTCCATCTTTTTTGAATACATCAAGGATTAATCCTCTTTTCTTAAGTAGTTTTAATGCTTTCTGCACTTCATTTAGATTAACATTTCCAATTTTATCCCGGAGATAGATGGCTATTTCACTTAAACTCAAAACAGATTTATTGATTTCCTGGGGTATATTTAATATTTTCAAAGCAAGTGTTTCATAGTATTTACCTGTCAATTTATCAAGTAAACTAGGCTTTGTCAATCGTTTAACGACTTCTACTTCGGTAATTAATCCTTTCTCAATGAGTTCTCTTAACTCAGATGATGTCCCCCATTTCTTTTCAAATCGAGAAACTTTTTCCGATGTTTCCTCAAGTGATTTAAGCAAATCCTCTAAATCATTAAGCATGAGCTCAATTTTTCTCTTCTTTTTTTCACTGGCAAGAAACAACTTCTTCTTTATCTCTGAAAGACCCATATTTTATCCCTTGCATATCAATACTAAAATACTTTTATTAAAATCTGTTATTTTTAGGTTATATAATCGGCTATAATAGTCTAAGTGCCAAAGGTGAGCACATAATGGGGCTTGAAGTATATTATAAGTCATCACCATGGTGGAAACCTAGGTCTAAGCGCATGGAGATTACTATCCTGGAATACGGCCCGACAAATCTTAAATTTAAGGTTGACGGAGAGACTCATACATTATTTAATGCTCTCCGGATGGAATTGCTGGCTGATGAGGATGTATCTTTTGCTGCATATAAAATCGAGCATCCATTATTCGATAGAATTGTTTTCACATTGAGGACTAAAAAAGGAGATCCTCTAGAGGCGCTAGAACGAGCAGTATTAAGACTCAAAGAGAAATTTGGCTTATTAAAAGAAAAGTTTAAAGAGGCTTTTGAGAAGGGAGAATCAAATCCACCATTTGTGTCCTCTAACGAGTGGAGGAAATTTATAAAAAAGAATATCCCATAAAAGTGATAACTCACTTATCGGGATATTTCAGAAGATTTTTTACCGCATTATATAATTTCTCCACACTGTCAACATAGATATACTTTCCCCGCCCCTTGGCCAAAGCTTTGCATATTTGAGTTCCTCTATTGCTTCCACCTAATTGTATAACATGTAGTCTTCTAAATTTACTAGCCCATTTTATGGGGTCCCCGCCTCTGTTATATTCTCCGTCCGTAATTAGAATCGCCCATTTCTTATTTTTAATTGTGGCTTTTTTTAATTCTTCTAAAGCTTTTTTTAATGCATCTGCTATATTCGTATATCCGAGTGGTCTGATGTTAAAGATTTCTTCAATTATTGATTCTAAGCGTTTTCTTTCTCTAATACCTTTGATAACATAAGGTGCATCAGAAAACACGATAATCGAGTACTCGTCATAAGGACCTAATGTGTATACGGTTACAGCCGATATAATAGATGCAAGTACATTCTTCTCCCCATACATACTGCCACTCACATCCAATATGATAGCACCGGATGTCCTCTTATCGCGTCTCTCGTAGCAAATAATGTCTCTTTTATCAATTATTCCAAGTATATACTTATCAAGCATATTCTCGATTGTAGACTCTAAGTCAAAATCGACACTAGGCCTGTACGGGATCCTTTTTCTAATAGTTCCTCCTTTAAGTAATCTCCGACCAACTATCCTTAGAGCTTTTTTCATTACGATATATTTAGCTATGCGTCGAAATATTATTTTCTTAGTCGTACTAAGGAAATCTCTGGTTAAATAAAATAGATGAAGCAAATAGATGTTATCCTCGCCATCAAATTCAGTTATATATTCCTCAATGATGTTAGCTATGACAAGAGGGTTTATTTCGGCCAAAGCGGACAATGCAGCAAAATTTCTATATTTGATAGCTTCAAGACCAAGCAGATTTATAGCCTCATAATTTAATGGTCGCCAGAGCCGGGAGAGGATATTTCTAATATCTTTACCTTCTCTTATGGCGGAAATTAACTGAGTACCGTAATAACCAAGCATGCCTTTGAATAAGCTTAAAACGGGATCACTAGGAGGATAAAATAGTAATATTGTACGAGGATTGCTTCCCTCCTCGGTAGTTGATGCGTAATCATCATTTGAATGCTGTGGTGAAGAGAATTTTTCGGGTAATATCCTATCCGGTGTGGAGCTATTATCCAGCGTATGATATGCATCTTCGGATGGAATTTCGCTCGGAGAGGATTTTATTAAAAAATCTTTAGCTAGGTTTTCCCCTCTTCTCTCTTTATACGCGCGAAAAAAGTCGTATTCGGCTAGGATATCTCTAACAATCTCCTTTATTATTTCATCCGCTGATTTAGTTGTGCCTTCTGTGAGTTCAATTTTTGTCCCAAGGGAAATAACCGCGCATCTTTCTATGGTATTTATGTCTATGTCTTCGTGAAGTTTAATCAGTGTTGCTAGATCAATAGCCCCCCTAACAGATGCTCCTCGGCGTATCTCGGGGTGACGTCGAGTTGCACGTGCTATACTTACAGCTAGCTTAGCTAGCTCATCATCTACATTGGCCCTTATCTTCACGATTTCAATCTCTTCATCTTCTGACTGATAATCTAGCTTTATCCATATAAAGCGATCCCTAAGCGCTTCACCCAATGGCGAAACTCCCACGTATTCCTCGGGATTTAGAGTAGCAATCACCCAGAATCCGTCTTTTGCCTTTACTTCCCCCAGCTTAGGTATCTCTATAAGTCCTTCATCCAGTGCGGGAATTAAAACATTTTGCGCTCCTTCGCTTAATCGATTTATTTCATTGATAAACAATATAGCTCCATTGAGCATTGCTCTAACTAAAGGTCCTGGAAAGAAGGCATCCCATGACCAACCTACTTTTAAGACAAGTTGAGGCTCAAAGTACCCAACTAATTTATATTCATCAAATCTTTCATCACCATCTACGCGGATAAAATCTTGTTGAAAAAAAGATGCGACAGCCTTGGCTAACGTTGTTTTCCCCACGCC
>JAHKLF010000149.1 GCA_029856615.1 Candidatus Njordarchaeota archaeon | reverse complement strand
TTTTATTATAGTGGTTTAATCAATTATGGATGTGTTTACTATGAGTTTCTTTTTCCCTCTTATTAAAACAGCGGATTTCTACCAATTAATTAACTTAATCTCCGTAGATGATATCATTTTCTACAAAGTGGTGGAGGAACTAGAGTTTGATTCAAGAGGATATTTAGAGGAAGTTAAACAGCGACGTAACCTATTAATTATAAGAACGAGTGAGCTAAATACGAAATGTGTGTTGTTATCAATTTTAAAGGAAGCATTAGCAATAGAAGCAGCGAAATTCTTATATTTTACGAAATTTCCGATCTCCCAACCAGATGAGATAAGCTTGGAGGAGTACGATTATATAATAATAGATGCAGTAGATAGTGTCAAATGGGATTACCATAGAGATATACTTGAGGAGGCTAAGAAGGCGAGATTGCATGTTATAATGACATCTAAAGGGGAGCGTTTACCTAATTTCGCATCAGAATGGCTGAGTGACGGGTTTAAGCGCATTATGGCTCCTCCAATCAAGTTTGAAAATTACAAGAATATTCTTCTGAGCAGATATTACTTACCTTCAGAAGAGATTTCCGCGTTATATGATTTAAGTAATGGTGATTTGGATCTCACTGTAATGATCCTAAATATGATTGATGAGAATATAGTATCTCGCAATCTTATATTTAGCAGGGATATAAAGTTAATAGTAAATAGTGCTACTATAACACTATCTAAAGAGATAAAAAATCTATATGATGCTCTTTTAGTCGCAAAGAACGCATATCTTAATATCATCCCAGTAAGAATTCTTGAGCATCTAATCTCTGACATTTCGCGCTTGAAGGGCATTTTCTGTAGAGATCATTTCGAGGATTATGTTGTCTTTGAGCCAAAGCTACTAGAACTAATTGATTTTCCAAGAATTATGCTTGAGCGAGATTACTTTCAGAAGCTATTGATGAGGATAAAGGATATAGCAGAACGTATTGAAATGTCAAAAGAAATAGAGATCTTTCTAAAATATAATATCCCCAAGGCAAAGGAAGAAGAAGTTCCGCGGGTGATAGATTTTAATTCTTTGATTGAGAAGATCGAAAAAGAAGTGGTCAAAGAAAAGATAAAACAAACTAGGAGGGGTTTAAGATGGCTAACTATGGCAACAATCAAAGATGAGGAGATACACGGAGAGGAAATAGCCAATAAGATAATGTTTGCGTTTAACCCAAAAATAGCAGAGCGGAGATCCATGTTTTTAACGAAGATTGATGAGGCTCTAGATTCTTTTCCTGAATTAGTTATATCACAATTTATTCCAATACCGATGCGTGGTTTTGCGGATGACTTAATTGAATTAGCATTAATGGTAACACATCACGGAGGTTTTTCTCCTATTCATAATTATCTTTATCACAAATTCCAAGATTTCATTAATGATATCAATTTCCTAATAGCAGAGAGCAGGTTCATTCTGTTAATAAAAGACATCGTACAGAACATTAGATGCATGCCGATGAAGGGCAAAGAATGTATTAAGAATTTAAAGACCTTATACATTATCAAGCATCTCTTAAGTAAACTACAACCAAAAAGTGCAGAGGAATTTGAAGACGCAACGAGAAGGGTCATGATAAAAAATTTTGAGAACGTATTTAGTCTAATAGATCTCATGCTCAAGATTGAAAGAAAATTAAAAGAAATTAAGTGGTTATACCGATGGAAGCTAGAAGGTATTGAAGCGTTAAAAAAGAGAATAAGAAAAATATTTAGTAAGCTTCGGGATAGGTTAGTGGAAGAAAAAGAGCTTCGCGATGCTCTCATACAAGTGGTAGGAAATGAATTTTACAACGAACTTATGAAGAAAATTCAGGAATACGAAAACCTTGTTAAATAACTTCTCTAAGATCGAACAAAAAATATGAAATTTAAGTAATAATTTTATCTAGTATATCGTTCTCTATTGCCTCTTTTATTTCAATTGCTATTCTTCGCCCAAGACTTATTGGTACTCCAAAGTAAAACTTGCTATATTGACTCCCAATTCCAGCCCAGATATTGGTACCGCCACCTATTCGCATTGCTACATCAACAACGATAAATTCTAAATCCTGGGTCACTATTGATTGTAAGGTGAACGGACCAATGATTCCTGGAGGATAGAGTTTCCTCGTAGCTTCTACGAATGCATCTCCTATTTTAAAGACTTTAACGAGCTGTGATTCTCGTATAGTAGCCCACATATGTCCGATCTCTATATTTCTCAGAGTGATATTCAGATCTAATTGTATTCTGGCAGGTAGTCTCACGAATCCATGAATATTAGTCTGTAGTCTCCTATCAATACCATGAAACTCGACGTCATTCCTCACGACGGAGTAAAAGTAGTTAAAATTAAAATCGACACCAATTATGAGTTCCTCAATAGATGCCTCAGATAACTCTTTCTCAGTTATAATCCCCTTATTAATAAGCTCTTCTGCCTTAGACCAATAATCATTCGGATCATTCGCAATAAAGAAAGCTCTCTCAACGCTCCCTGTAGCCATGGCTTTAACGATCACTGGACGATCAATCTCGGAGGGGTTAGAAAAAGTTTTTGGTCTTCTAATGCCCGCAGCATCCAAGATTTTATAATAATTAATATCACCAATCCTTTCCTCAGCGCGTAACAAATGTCTGCTCCCATATATCGGTATTCTGAAAGTATTTTCTATATTATCGTACCCAACGTAGACTGAGAAGCTCCTATTTGGCACAAAGATCGTATTTAGCTTCCTTAACTTCTCTTGAACATCCGGTTTAATCATGTCCCTAAATTTGTCCAAAATTATTATCTCATCACATAACTTCTTAAATCGAATGTATGGTAGCTCTCTCCCCTTCTGACAAATAACTACGGTTTTAAATCCTTCATCCTTTGCTCCATCTAAGACATCTAATGCGGAATGACTGCCTAAAACACCGATATGAATATCATTCCAATCATATTCATTTCTAACGATTTTTCTCATTTCATCTGGGAAGATCATTCAGAATCGCCTCCTATGAAATTATTTTGTCTAATGCATCATTCTCTATAGCTAATTTAATCTCTCGAGCTATGCGTCTCCCCATACTCATTGGTTCATCAAAATATAGCCAACTATAAGGTGAGCCTTGAATGTAAAGGTTTGTTCCCGCAACTATTCTCCCCGAAAATTCGAAGACAACTATCTTTAAGTCATTCCTGCATACGGCTTCCAAACAGAAAGGACCTATGACGCCAGGGGGAACTTTTGTCTTTGTAATTTTCACGAATTTTTCTCCATAATCAAATACTTGCGTGAGAAGTGATTCTCTCAAGACGACTGGAATATTCCCTACAACGGTGAAAGTTGGTTCTACAATATTGTAAGGAATTCTTCTTAACCCGTCTACATCGCTCTCATATCTAATATCCGAGCCGAGGAGTTCCAATCTATCATAAATGGGTGAATAAAAATAGTGAAAATACATGGGAGTACCGATGATATATTCCTGAATAAAAGCTTGCGATAAGTCAATGTTCAATTTTTCAGCTTTCATAATTAACTCATCTTTACTCATAGCTAAGAAATATCCACGGCCGCCCTTAGCACCAGGTAGTTTCACTATGACGAGTCTATCTATGTCATTTAACTTATTATAGACTTGGGGAACAGAAATACCTGCGCTCTTTAATAACTCGTATTTCTTCCACTGATCATACTCCCACTCCATAAGCTTTCTATTGCCAAAAATGGGACTTTCGATCTTATATAGATTTTCTATTCCGATATATTCAACAAAACTCCCATGAGGTATAATAATGGCATCTAAATCAAGCAGTATTTTTTGAGTTTCATTACGTATTATATCACTATATTCCTTAATAATGAATATATTATCTATTAAGTGTTTGAACCGGGTATAAACATTAATTCTGTTCTCAAGGCATATAAGCGCAGTCCTGAATCCTTCCTGCTTAGCACCTTTCATTATTTGTAATGCGGAGTGACTTGCTATAGTAACAATAGTTTTTATCTCGCTCATTGTATTCTCACCATGCCGATGTCAGGTATGTTAATTCTTAATCCAGTTTCCCTTGTAACTTCTCCGATTAAATCGGCGTCAAATCCTAATTTTCTGCACACTTTAATTGCTTCATCAGCAAAATCTTTAGTAGTAATTGCAACTAATCCTATCCCCATATTAAAAGTCTTATACATCTCATCCCAAGGAACATTTCCCTCTTCTCTGATAAGGGTAAAGATGTCAGGAGGCTTTGGAACATTTATATTAGCACCGCACTTGGTCTTCAGTATCCTCTTTATTTTGAGGAAAGCACCACCAGTAATATGTGCAAAGTTCTTCACTAGGTTCTTCTCAAATAGTTGGATGCAAGCTTTAACGTATATCCGAGTTGGCTTCAATAGTTCCTGTCCTATCGTTATAGAGGGATCATATGGCGCAGGATCATTAATCTTATATTTACTTAAGAGTACCTTTCTAGCCAAGCTTAAACCATTACTATGGATTCCGTTACTCCTCAAACCTATAATTACATCCCCTACAGATCCTTTCTCCACGTCCCATAAGACTATTCCTAGAGCGGTTACTGAGACATCAAACCCTTTTCTCGGAATTGCTCCCTTAATCACATCAGGCATAATAGCGGTTTCTCCACCAA
>JAHKLF010000148.1 GCA_029856615.1 Candidatus Njordarchaeota archaeon | reverse complement strand
TTTAGACTAAACTTGCTCGACCTATTTTTAATTTAACTACAATTATAAGTGGTGTTTTGATATGGAGATTTCTGGAAAGATCGTGTTAGTAACCGGTGGGAGTAGAGGGATAGGTAAAGCTATTGCTTTAAGATTGGCTAAAGAGGGGGCTCATATAGCAATTAATTACCTGAAAAATAAGCATTTAGCTGAAATGGTCGCGAAAGAAGCGAGACAATTTGGCGTGAAAGCAAAAGCCTACCGAGCGGATGTATCTAACTTTGAGCAGGTTAAAGAGATGATCGTAGAAATAGTAAATGATTTTGGAGGTATAGATATTTTAGTAAACAACGCGGGAATAATACCACAGCATTTTTCAATTTTTGATATCCCAGTAGAGGAGTGGAGAAGGATCATAGAAGTAAATTTAACGGGAGTTTTCAATTGTATAAAAGCGGTAGTCCCTTACATGATTAAGCGGGGAGCAGGAAAAATCATAAATATAGCTTCTGTAGCTGGAAAGATGGGTGGAACTGTGGGACCGCATTACGCGGCTTCAAAGGCGGGAATCATAGGCATGACGTTCTCTCTTGCTCAAGAAATGCTGAAGTACAATATAACAGTTAATGCTATTGCGCCAGGACCGATTGAAACGGAGTTGATAGCAAATTTGCCTACAGAGGTAAAAAAGAAGATTTTGAGTAGGGTACCCATGGGACGATTTGGAAGACCCGAAGAGGTTGCTGAGGCAGTCGTATTTCTGATAAGATGTGATTATGTTACGGGAGAAGTGATTGATGTAAATGGTGGATATTACATGGATTAGGAATTAACTTCGTGGATTAATGCAGAGGATAAATGCATAGATTGTGAACTTAATTAACTTTTATGAAGATTTCTTATTGTAAAACATTAATTTTTTAATCATTAATGCTTATTTTATAATTACCAGCTATAGCAATTAATCAAATGCGATTAGTGATCATTTATGAAAAAATATCTTCTAGCTATCCTTATTATTTCTACCCTTATAAGCGCTAACGTCAATATATTTCCAACATACGCTACCATTAAACATAAGATCATTGGTTACAGTATTGAGAAACAAAAGGACGCAAAAATCGCATTTATGCAGAGAAGTATTGAAAATGAACCGAAATGGCTCGCTATCGATAAAAATAAGAATAAGATTCATGATGAATTAGATAAAATTTTAAAATTAGTCAATGATGACGATGAAATCGAGATTGTAGTTCTCTTAAAAGGTGATGAAACCGAAGCTTTACAATATTTTACGCAACTAGGAGGTCGAATTAACAAAGTTTTCAAAAAAGCTATCCATGGTTTCTCGGGCAAAATTAAAGCAAAAATGATACCGCAACTAGCGAGGGAAGATAGTATAGAATTAATTCAACCAAATATTATTCATAGGATAACTACCTATAATTCTCTAAGACTGATGAATGTTAAGCCTATTGTTTGGAGCAATTACGGCTTATTTGGACCCACGAATATGAGTATTGCGATTCTCGATTCCGGAATAGATCCAACGCATATTATGCTAGGTCCCTATTACGGAAATGGAAATTTCTCTGGCAAAATTATTGGGTGGTATGATGCTGTTAATGGTAAAGCAAAACCCTACGATGATAACGGTCACGGCACATCTGTAGCAAGTATCGTCGCAGGTAAATTCTATAACATTTCGCCATTAGCATTGCAGTTTTCGCAATTCGCAATTGTTATTGATGGATTAGAAGAAGGAGATCATCTATTTTTCATAACTGACGTTTTTCCAGTTTTTGTAGCCGGTAATGTGACCATAACAGTGAAATGGAAAGACATCAGTGTGAGAACATCCTCTGTTTCGGGACACAGAGCAAAAGTAACTGGTTTTACGATTTATACACCCAAAGGGAAAACTTTTAGTACGACCGAAGAGGCAAATCCATTGACGCTTACGTTCTATGCTGATTCCCTAGGAATTTATAGCATAGAAATAGATTTCCTTCTCACATCGGGAGGAAATGATCCGGATGATCCAGATGGCCCAGGGATTGCTTATTGGGCATACGCACATTTAAATGTATCATCATCCGATAACTATAGTCCATTTGCAGGGATCTCCCCGGAAGCTAAGATAGTTGGGGTTAAGGTATTAGATAAAACTGGTACTGGAGAGACTGAGGAGATAATAGATGGTATAGAATGGGTAATCAATAATAAGGAAACCTATCGAATAGTCGCGGCAACAATTACTTTTGGTTCTCCAGTAATTGATGTAGCGTTAGAGGAAGCTGTGAATAATCTCATAAATAATGGAATTGTAGTTGTATGTGCTGCGGGTAACGAGGGGCCAGAAAGAAGCACAATAAATTCCCCCGCTAGAATTGATTACGTGATAACAGTAGCTGCTAGCACAGACGGCTGGAGGAGGCTTAATATAACTAATTGGTCTTCTCGGGGTCCTTATGGTCGCCGTGCTGACGGAAGTGAAGCGATTACAAATACGATTAAACCAGATATTGCAGCACCCGGAGGTGCTTTTGATGAGCCGGCTATTATATGTGCTGATAGTAATCAAGATGATAATTTAGATGTGTATATTTGGAATTATCAGACGGGATATTACGAATATCTAGAAAGAATGCATGGAGTATCTGATATCAATCTGAATGATCTCACTATATGTAGGGGAACATCTATATCTACAGCCCATGTTGGTGGTGCTGTAATGCTATTAATACAAGCATTAACCCAAAATGATTGGTCTAAGTGGAATTATACTTTAGAAGACGTTTTAAAAGTCAAGCAATTATTGCTTATGACGGCGTGGGAGTTTTATAGGGGACGGGAGGTCAAGTATAAGCGGAATAGAGGAGAAAAGGATATTGTAGAGGGGTATGGATTAATACAATTAGATGCCGCAATAGAATGTTTATTAAATGAGATAGAGGTTGGTCAACGAATTACGGGAACATTTTCTGCTTCAATCTTTGGAAAGCATGTGTGGGGTGGTAAAGTAAAATTGGATGCGGGTATAAACTATATTTTCAGATTGACAGTTCCAGAGGATGCAGATTTTGATTTATATCTTTGGGACGAGAATCCAGATCCCTGGGGCCAACCAGTACTTATTGCAAGAGGGACGCATGGGAGAGGGCATGATGAATACTTTGTATTTTCTCCATCTAAAAGCGGTTATTATTACTTGACCGTTAAGCAAATTTCGGGAGCTGGAGAATTCGAATTGAATATTTATCCCGTGGAGCATGAAGAAGTAAAAAAGATTTCAATAACGCCATCAAGTGGAAGTATTGTCGATAAAACTAAGGTAGAGATGGAAATCGAAGTAGAGGTAGATAAGACGTATGTTACAAACGTATCCTTCATAATTGGTGAGACAAATTATAGTCTGGTGTGCATGTGGGTCTCTAAGGATGGAAGAGTAAGTATATGGGGCGGCAATGTATCTCTCAAGGTGCCCTCGACAGAAGCAAGAATACTTATAGAAACACCTATCGAGATTTTTGAGATAGAGTATTCTCTAATCGTCATACCCTACTTCCCACTTGTAATTACTGGTGTAGCATTAGCTATAGCAGTTCCTCTATCCTGGAAGATCTACGGAATTTATAAGAAGAGGAAATTAGAGAGACTCAAAAGGATCGAAGAAGAGGCTAAGAAATTGGCTGAAGAGCTTCTTGAAGAATCCGAGGGAGAATAAGCAAGGATTAGAAATCTTTATTTCCTCTTCACAATACTCTATATTTTTGGTGAGTCAGTGTGCACATTAAACGAGTAGAAGTATTGGATGACAGCGGCTTACCACTATTTATATACGACATAGAACAGCGAAAAGTTGTATTAGATGAATTATTATCGGATAGAAAAATTTTGCGATCATCCCTAATAATAGCAGCATTGCAAGGACTAAAGGAAACTGGGGGCGGTCTACAATTCGTGGAAACAGAAGCTGAAAAATATATAATCATAATGAAGCGGGGAATTGTAATATGTATACTTCTTTCACCCACGGCCGATCCGAGATCAGAGAAAATCCAACTTTTTTCTCACGCATTAGCTGAAGGAATTGCTCGGATGCATGAAAAGTTGGGTATAGAGCCTGGGATGGTAAATGTTACAGATTATATTAAGAGGATAACACCAATTTTTGAGCAATATTTAGAGCGATTATTAAAAAGAATCGGTAGAATATGAACTTATTTTAACAGCGCGTATTTTCTCATTGATTAGTTTTTGCATAAATTGAAATATTCTAAATTAATTTAATATTATTGTCAATCATCCAAATGGTGCATGAAATGTCCTCAGTTGAAAGAATTTTTCAGCGAATTCTTTTTTATCTTAAAATATTGGAGAAGAAGATTATTAACGTAGATCCCAAGAATCTAGTGATAATTGTAGAAGAAGTCGTGGACAACAAAAAATTACCGATTCAGATTCATTTATCACCTCCTCATTGGGTAGTGATGCGAGCAAAATTAATTGATGGATCAGAAATTAGAAGAATTGAGGGAAGCGAATTTATAATATTTAGAGAATTACTGCGATATAGTTACAAAAGCGCGGAATTCAAATTCTCTTTGGATGACGAGTATAGTATTTACATAACAGAGGATATACATTTCTCCGCCTTAACTTTTGATGTATTCGATGAGGAATATCATGCTATTCC
>JAHKLF010000147.1 GCA_029856615.1 Candidatus Njordarchaeota archaeon | reverse complement strand
GCCAAATCATTTTAATACTGCAAGAAGAGGTGTTCCTTTGTATTATTCAAGTAGGTCACGGTTTTCTACATGGTTACACAGTTTTGTGCAGACTACACCGGTTACATTCATTTTAATTATTCTTATGATACTGCTTCATATTATGAGATACGTCATCATTTTCACTTTGAATATTGACATTAATGCTTTTCTGGGATTAATTCCCGAATCTGTTCTCAGAGGAGAATCTCTGTGGACTCTCGTCACATGCATTTTTGTGCATGCAGATCCAATTCATTTAATGATGAATATGATTGCTTTATATTACATTGGACGGTATGTTGAACGGTTATTAGGGCAGAAATATTATCTAATAAGTTTTTTATTAGGGGGATTACTAGGTTCTCTTCTAGTGGTCGCGATGGTACCAGTTTTAGGACTCTTTAGGCCCGTTTTCTTCGCGAGAAAAATTCATTTTGGAGCTTCTGGAGCCATACTTGGATTATTTGCCATCCTAGCGATAGATCGTCCAAATCTGCAGATTATCTTTTTCTTATTTGTACCGCCCTACTTAATAATTCCTCTTTCAGCACGTGCGAAGACGGTACTAACTCTTCAGTTAATAATTGATTTAATATTCGGTTTCATCAGCTTACCTTTTGATTTTATAAGTCATTTTGGTCACGTTGGTGGAATGCTTGCTGGGATTCTTCTTTATAAGTATGTTCTATGGAGAACTATTTATGAGAAGCATTATGGCGTAGTTTTCTGGAGGAGGTAAGATTTGAAAAGTCATTTTGATGCCGTAATAGTAGGTGGTGGACCAGCTGGCAGTTACTTGGCATACAATCTTTCAAAAGATGGTTTCAAAGTAATTCTAATTGATAATAAGCCTTTGAGTCACCTCTGGGATAAACCTTGCGGAGCAATAGCCTCCCCATTGATTCTAAATTATCTGGATAGAATGGGAATTAATCGAGATATCGCAATAGAGGAGAAATACAATTATGTAAAAGTATTTAATAGAAATATGAATGAGATCGCGGAAGTTAAATTACCACTAATAAAAGTAAATCGTCAGGAGGTAGGCAAAGAACTCGCGAATGAACTCTGCAATGTAGGAGTGAAAATAATTGATAAGAAGATGGGAGTAAAGCTAAAGGTTCGTGATGATATTGTGTCCGCTGTAATATTAAATAATGGAGAAAACATTTGTGGACGCTTAATAATAGATGCCACGGGTTTTACAGGTATTCTGAGGCATCAACTCAGAGGAAAAATTCCAGAGTGGCTAATAGATAAAGAGGATTTAGTAATCGCAGTAATAGAAGATAACAGCGAAAGAAGACGACTATTTGAGACTTTTTCACTAATAATTGATAAGGGTATAGTTCCTGGAGGATATGCTTGGTATACACCGTTAGAAGATCGTACAATAATAGGTATAGGGTTACAGCCAGTTATTCCGAATATCATGCTGAGCAAGAGACTACTTTATATAAAGAAACTAATCGGTATTAGAGGTAAAATCCTAGGCAGATCTATTGGAGTAATATATGCCAGGAGAGCTCTAGCATCCTTTGTTTATAATGGATATGCAATGGTAGGGGACGCTGGAGCGCAGGGAAATCCGCTATTGGGGGGAGGAATATTAGGAGCTTTCATCGGAGCGAATATTGCTTATGAACAAATTAAGAAAGCATTAGAGGAATCCAAAGGAGAGAATTTGATGATATCGGACTTATGGGGGTACAATATTGAGTTCATGAAAAAAAGAGGGAGACTTTTAGCAATATTAGACATAATAAGATTATTCACCCAAGCGCTCAGTAATGAGGATCTAATTCGTTTTGCTAGACAATTGCCACAGGAGATAACCTTTAAGCTTGATGATATTGTAAAAATAGGGATGGAGACATTAGGAACGATAATAAAGGCGAGAATTTTCTGGAAAATGATAGATGTTATTAAAGCGATACAGAGAATACAAATCCTTTTTGATAAATATCCTAACTCGCCGGAGAAAATATTTGAGTGGACAAAGGAGGTTAATAGTATTTTCTCAGAATTTAAGAAAGATATTTATAAAAGAAAGTAAAAAAGTTTTCTATTCAATTCCCTCTTTCTTCTCCTTTCTCGCAACCTTAAGACTTTTTATATAACCTATGCGTACGTAGCCTGTACCTACGGGCGGTATACCGCCTACGATTACATTTTCTGTGGCTCCCATTAGTGGATCAAGCATACCAGCAGCAGCTGCGCGGAAGATATGCTTTCCTGTTTCCTCAAAAGCGGCACGTGCTAACACGCTTGTTTTTCTTCCGACGATACCATAACGACCTATTGCTTCAATTTCACCATGGATTGTCATAATGTCTGCTACATAGAGTAGATGGCGCATATCTACATCGAGACCATAGTGATCTAATACTTTCTTGGCTTCTTTTACTATCAATCTTCTTGCAGCTTCAATGCCAAATATTCTGGCAAAGGTATGAATGTTGTTTGTTTCAATTCTAGAGATATCTATGCCCTCAACATATAATAGTGGAGTGATATCACCAGATGGTATCAGTATATAATATTCATTCAACTCTGACTTTCTTAACTGAGCTTTTTCGTATCCTTTAATCCCCTTAAGTACTTTCTCTTTTATTTTTTTGTATACATCTGGAAGAGTTACATCTTCTGAAGCTGGATATATATAGAAAACATAAGTACTTTCCCTCTCTATGCGTACCTTACCCATTTTATTGAGCTCCTCCTCAACGTATTCTGGTGTGAAATTGAATTTTCTTAACGCATCACGATTTAAAACGATCTTTATTCTATTAAGTTCTGGCTGAAATGTAAGGCCACCTTTTTTGATAATATCGTATATTGTTATTGCCTTAATCTTCATCATGACTTCCTTAGATCGTCTCTCGCTGCCGCTGTATTTTCTATCAAGGTACACAGAAATCATAGGTGTGCTGGGCTGTTCTACGGCGTCAAATATTTCCTTTAATCTAGGAAGACCCGTGGTGATACTAAACGCAGCTACACCTGCCCAATGAAATGTTCGCAAAGTTAATTGAGTAGCTGGCTCACTTATAGATTGAGCCGCGACAGTGCCTGTAGCTTCTCCAGGATCGACTAAAGCCCGTAGATACTTGTCAACCACTCTATTAACGAATTCTTTAGCTTCATCTTCTGATAATATTAATCCCTTTCTAGCCATTTGTTTGAATAACGCTCTTACGTCATCTGCTACAGCTTTTGATGTTTGCTCTGCGAGATAATCAATTGCTTTGTCATAATATGATGGCCATCCTCGCTTAACCTTCGGTCGAGGTTTTCCTTCTTCTTCTCGACGTATAATTAATTCATAGAAGATAGATTCATAATCAGCTACTTTTCCGTGGTAACTTTTTCCAGGATGTACGCCATCGCCACCATACTTAAATTGAATTATGTGACCACTCATCATTCTTGCGGTTCCATCATATTCTATTCTGCTATCTTGTAATGCATTAACTAGTCTTCTATAGAAGTATCCGCTATCAGCGGTTCTAACAGCTGTATCCACTAAGCTATCTCTACCTCCAGCATTATGGAAGAAATACTCGATTGGAGACATCCCTGTAGCAAAGCTATTTATTACAAATCCTCCCGCAAATGGGCCTATATCTCCTTTCTTAAAGTGAGGTAATGTTCTCTTATCATATCCTCTGCTTAGCCTCTTTCCCCTTACAACTGGTTGTCCAATGCATGCCATGACTTGTTGTATGTTTGTCTCATCGCCTCTAGCTCCAGTAACGGTCATTATAATGAACTGGCTATCAAGAGGCAAACTTTTCATAACAATTTCTCCAGCTTTAGATCGTGCTTCGTCCAAGATCTCTACCATTTTGTCCTCGAAGGTCTCTTCAGGTGTCCTCCCAGGCTCTGCCTCTAATTTGTTTTCTAAGTATTTCTTAACTAGCTCATTAGCCTTCTTAATGTACTCATCGAGAACTTTCCTTATTTCATCACGTGCTTCCTTTGAGAGTTTAACATCCCAAACGGTTAGGCTAAAACCATGATCAGTCAAATATCTTATGATCATGGATGCCATATTGTTCAAGAAGTTTTTTCCTGCCTCATAGCCCCATCTTTCTATGATTTTTTGTACCAAATTTTCAGGTTTTTCTGCGCCTATAGCATTTTTGTCGATTACTCCTTCCCGAATTTCTCCATTCCATATACGTACTCTACATTTCTTTTCAGGAGATTTACCGCAGAGTATTCCCTTTACGTCCCTTTCATAGAATATGTATTTAGGAATAATCTGCGAGAAGATAGTCCGACCGTCCCAATGTTCCTTACCATTAATTACAGCAGTCGCGGGGGGTAGTTTATCAATATTAGCATAAAAGAGCAATTGTGTTGCCTCATCTTTTGAAAGCAGAGTCCCTGGTCTTGTAAGTAAATAGGCACCCGTGATATAATCTTGTTTTGGACCTATGATTGGACCACCGTATCTTGGAGTAATAATGTGACGCTTTACTTCCATAATAGTTGCTATTTCCGCTCGAGTCTCATAAGAACGTGGCAAGTGGACGTTCATCTCATCTCCATCAAAGTCTGCATTGTAAGGTGGGCAAGTCATCAAATGTAAACGTAATGTATTATAAGGTAATACTCTTACGTAATGACCCATCATGCTTATTCTGTGTAAGGTAGGTTGTCT
>JAHKLF010000146.1 GCA_029856615.1 Candidatus Njordarchaeota archaeon | reverse complement strand
CCCTATGAGTAATTTCTTATGGTTCACCGATGTAGAAATAAAAAATAACACATTCGATACAAAGAGGAAGGCCCCTGTAGTTAATGGAATTAATACACACAGTATATCCGGAATCCTTCCGCCGGAGAATGGCGATTGGGTTATAAATAATTTAACAATCGTTGAAAATGAAGAATTGATAATCAATGGGAGCATTAAAATAGAAGAAAATGGAACCTTAATTCTTAAGAATTCGACAATATATATGAATCCCACACGCGTTGGAGAACATAAAATTCTAGTTCTTGGCGGAAATCTAACAATAATTAATAGCAGAATAACCGCATACAATGTTAGTTATAGGTATTACATAAGAGTTGAGCCAAAATCTAAGCTACGCATAGAGAATAGCATAATATCTTATGCAGGGTATACATATTCTTTTAGAGGCGAAGAAAGCGGCTTATGGGTATCAACTGATAATGTAACCATAGCTAATAGTATATTTAATCAATGTTATATTGGAATAGTATTATGGAGCGCTAACCACATTAATATCATCAATAATGTGATTAAGGGAATTCTAGCTGGGATTTTGGTTGTTAACTCATTTAATATTACGATCTCCAATAATAGCCTTATAGAATCCGGTTATGCTATTTACATTAATATATCAAGTAATGTAACAGTAATAAATAACCGCTTCTATAACAATTTTTATGCTCTACGTGTAGAAGGAGAATCATATAATATTGGCATCATTAAGAATCAATTTATCGATGATAGCATATGGATATCGAGCCCTAAATCCGCAATCTCCACATTTAAAATTCAGGATAACTATGTTAATAATCTCCTTGTAGAGTTCTATTTTGATACGATAAACCTTACAATACGTGATAAGAAAACCGGAGAAATAATATTAGCCTATTGCGAGAATGCCGTCCTCCAGAATATTACAGCCAGCGCATTTATGCTCTGCGGAGTAATTAACGCAAACGTCATAAACTGCTCCTTAACTAAAGGAGATAGGCTTCTTGGAATTTATTATTCTCGAAATCTAAATATAGAGCGAAATATAATGAGTAATGGATCCGTAGGAATCTCTATAGAAAATTGTTTATCCGCTAATATTTCGATTTCATGGAATAATATAAGTGATCATTACGTGGGTATATTTGCACGCGAAGCCTCTCATATAACAATTATGACGAATATAATAGCAAATAACGCCCAAGGTATTATTTTAATTGAGGCAGATTCTGTATACGTCTATCTAAATAACATACTCGATAATGAAATACAAGCTCGTGATTATGGAGCCAATTTGTGGGATAATGGCAGAGTAGGTAACTATTGGACTGATTACGAAGGATACGATAAGGATAACAATCATATTGGAGATTCTCCTTATGAGATAGACATTAACAGTAAAGATAGATACCCCCTTATGTACCCCTTTAAAAGATACATCTTTGATAAAAAACCTCCTACTATATACTCGATTGAGAGACATCCCACTGAGCCAACTGATAAAGATAAAGTCACTATTACGGCCATTATATACGACGAGGATTCGGGCATTTATCACGTGATCTTAAGTTACTATGATGGAAATACATGGAGAAATACAACAATGCTATATAACTATACTCAGGGTGTCTATTTTGGTATTATTCCAGCCATGCCAAGTGAAACCGAAATAAAGTATAAGATCTATGCCATTGATAACATGATAAATGTAGCTGTTAGTCAAATATACAGTTATGTTGTAGCAAAAAGTAAGCCATCTTACTCTCCACTATCATACTATATTTTAATATTAGTGCCAATCATTATTAGCACGTCAATACTTCTATATTTCCGAGGAAAATATATCAAACGAACTTAATTTTTACTCACAGATAAAATCGCCCGAATTTTCCACATCGTATCCATCTCTTTATCATCCTTGGTACTGGTTTCTTGAATTACCCAAAACGCTTCTTACTATTCAGATTCAGTACATTAAACCGATGCGTTTATAAAATAATTTTTTAAAGTAATCACTTCTATATATATCATAATAGATGAATAATCATTCTTTAAGGTAGATTCATAATGGGGGCGCTGAGACGTATTTTAACATTCTTCCGCAAAAAGAATAATGTATGGTCCTCATTTCTTCTGCTTTATATGTTATCATTCTCGCTTGTGCTTATACCGCTCACTTGTGATGTTTCGCCAGAAGATGTTGCTGGTATAAAATCTAATGCAGAGGGTAAAGTAATTTTTTGGGAGTACAATGTTAAATTAATTGTTCGAGAAGATGGATCCATCGTTATAACTGAAGTAATGCATATTGAATTCCAAGCTGAGAGTGGAGAATTTAAATACGGATATAGAGAATTAATGCTCATTGGATATGATGCTATAGAAAACGTATCAGTGTACGAAGTATCAAACGGAATTCTTAAGCCCTTAAGCATTAAGAAAGTCACGAAATTTGGAAAAGTCATTATCGTCTGGTTTTTCGATCCTATAAAGCGTGGAGAAAAAACGTTTTTAATAAACTACGTAGCTATTAATGCCCTTTGGGAGGAAAATAATAAAAATATTCTCAAATGGAAACTATTTCCAGAATCCCATCCTAAGATTCACAACACAACTGCGGAAATTCTTATTCCCCAGTCAGCTGAACCTATAACGTTTTCTTTCTCACCTAGTGTGCCTTATGACATTGTTAATAATAGTAAATACGTAGTCATTAAAACCAGTGGTGACTTATCCGAAGATAAAACTATATCCATAACAGCCTATTTTAGAAAAATAGCTGAAGTTAAATATACCCTTAATAAGATTCTATATCACCGGCCTTACATATTTCTAGCAGAAATAATTCTTACAGTGCTTTTCTTAGGAATTTCGTGTCTAAGATTTCTGTATAATAATACTTCAATAGGCACGTTTAGTCTCTCAATGATATTAAATGAATTATTACCACCTGAATTTGCATATTTAGCTCGCAGGGAATCATTCATAAATCTATGCGCTATTCTGGATTTAGCTAGGAAAGGAATTATTACGATAAGAATAAAAGAAGATGGAATAGAAATTTTGCGAAAAAAGCGTCCTAAAGAATTATTCAATGGAGAACTAGATCCTATTTACCACAAATTTTATAGAAATCTGAAAAAGAAGAAGACTTATAATTTTATGGACTTGAATAGTATTCCAGGTATCGAGCTAAATAATATCGTAGACAATTTAATAAAGAAAGGCTACCTTCTTCGTGGATGGGACGAGGTTAATGCTAAAATTCATTTGATTTCCTTGTTAATTATTCTGGTCTTCTACTCATTATTAACAATATTGCCCCTTCTTAATGTACCCATTCAAAATATCATAATACCAGTCTTATTTGCATCTTTGGGGATGACCTCTAGTTTCCTTATCCTCATGCTCTCAGACTCACCAATCTCTCGTAAAGGAAAGACAGCATTGAATCGCATGAAATCCTTAATAACTGATAGCATAGCATTAATATCTATACGAAAAATAACAACTGATCGGATTCAGGAGCTATTAAATAATATTTTCAATGACTACTTACCATATCTGATTATATACAACGATGAATTGTTAATGCTTTTAAGGGGAATAAAACCATCTGATTCTGGCCTTATTTCGATAAAAACCTTCTATTTGATTTTTAGTGATCTCAGCGAACCAAATGTTAGTATCACAGATTTTCTAGCTTCGATTAAGCGTTTTATTGAGAATATCTCTATTTCCGCACGTGAAGCAGCCTCGCGCTCTGAAGGGCGAGATGATTCTTGGAGCAACTCAAGATTTGACTTTGATATCGATATTGGTGACTTTGGAGGTGGCGGATCAATAGGCTTTGGATAAATATTTCTTCTTTTTCACCCAATTATTTTTGGCATTTATCACATACAAACGTTCTTCTATTATTTGGGCTTTGTCTGTAGTACCTTATTGGATTACCGCAGATAGGACACGGCTTATTGTATTTATTATAAACCATTAAAATAGGTCCTATCCTCTGACCATTCACTCTGCGCTTAAAAAATTCCTCTGAAAGCTCTTTAGCTACATTGACTATTCTCTCTATCTCCTCTATTGATAGATTCTTCACTAAACGTTCGGGATGGACTCTTGCTCTGAATAAAATCTCGTTGCGTAAGATGTTCCCAATACCGGCTATCACACTTTGATCTAGGAGAGCATCGCCTATTTTTCTATTTTTATGCTTTAGAATTAATCGTACAGCCCTTTTAGGATCCCAATCGTTCCTTAGTGGGTCTTCACCAAGCATTTTCTTGAGCTTCTTGATGATATTATAAGCATAATCTATCTCGATTACAGGAGCATTATATACTGCAACTTTCTTCCTCTCAAATTTTAATAATAATCGCAAAAGACGCTCAGGTTTCGCTAGTGGTTCGTTTATATTGTAGATATGAATTGTGCCATACATCATCAAGTGAATTCTAATCGCATAATCCGAGAAAATGAAAATAATATTCTTACCAAATGTATCCACCTTATCAAGCCTCTTACCTATTAGCCTTGTTGGTTCGATCTTTACTTTCCTGCTCTTAACCATAATACCCATAAGTTTCTCTTCACCTACAGCCTCATATACTTTTAGAGCTTTATACCTAGCGCTTGGCCCTTCTGTCATTTTTATCATTCATCTATATTAGGAATTCTTATTCTTCTTGAGAAAATAATATTCCTAAAATATTTAGGAATATAT
>JAHKLF010000145.1 GCA_029856615.1 Candidatus Njordarchaeota archaeon | reverse complement strand
GAGGAGATAAGTGAAGAAATCCAGAAAGAGTATTTGGGATGAATCATGTCTGTCGTTCTAGATACTACATATATTCTACCAGCAATATAGAAGTAGATGTTTTTAGAAAAAGGGATTTCAAAGAGCTCATAGATATGAAATTAGAAAAAATTGTGCCTCCTCATCTGTTAATAGAGGCAAAATGGGTATTATATTCTCTAATTAAACGCGGGGAAATAAAGAACTTCGATATAGCTATTGAAGATTTCAATGAAGGCTTGCGATTCATAATACATAAAAGAGTTTTTAAAATTTTTCACTAATTAACTATGGAAGATTAAGAAAAGACTCTCTATGGTGTTAAATTTGGTTCAAATAATAAAGTACAGACCTATAGGTATTATACATTCGCCGTTTAAAAGTCCTCGTGGCACACCCATACAGCCTATGGCAGCTTATAATGTTAAAGGAACTGTGGAGATATTTCCAGAATACGCAGAAGGGCTTAAGGATCTAGATGGCTTTTCACATATTATCCTAATATATCATTTCCACCTAGTTAGAGGTTTTCAGCTTTTAGTAAAACCATACATGGACGACAATTTTCACGGAATTTTCGCCACACGCGCCCCAGTACGTCCTAATCCTATTGGTTTATCGGTGGTACGACTCGATAAAATTGAGGGAAATATTCTTTATATTAGAGACATTGATATTGTGGACGGCACCCCACTACTGGATATTAAACCATACGTGCCTGAGTTTGATGTGAGAAGAGATGTTATTAGAAGTGGTTGGCTAGAGCGAAATATTAAAAAATTATCCCAGACAAAGGATAATGGGAGATTTTTAGATTGAATAAGAAAAAGAAGGTTAAGAATTCGAAGGCATAGAAAGAGAAAGTATATAAGAAAGAGTGTTTCAGATACGAAGTCGCCCCCAAGTTCGAATAAGAGAACTCTATCCAAATAAAAGGCCTGTATTCTTTCTTAGCATAAGAGACCTATTTCCAAAAGAAAACACGCTACCAAAAATCATAGTAGAAATTATTATATCCCATGAAATTAAACCACTACTCATTGCAAAATTACTGATCTCTTTTATGCCTAATTACTGATAGGCAGTAGAATTAGCCTCTAATCTTCTTCTTAGTTAAGTGCAATTGACATGTATTATATCCTAAGGATACTATATTAATTACAATAATCAAGATGAAGATTATTGAGGGATTTGCATGAGTAGTGCGATTTCATCTTCAAATATAAATACGTGGAATTTTATCAGCAAGAATCTTCCAGGAATTGAACTTTTCAAAAAAGGCCGCTCAGTCGAAATAGAATACGTAGGAAAACGAATTTTCCTGCCGCCTTATCCCGAAATAGACTCGGTTACATTGATTAGAAAAGACAATTTAATAATACCCGAGAATATACCCAATGATTGGGTTGCACAATGGAAGGCGAATGGAAGTAATATTAGAATATTCGCTATTGATGATGTATTAATAGCTATCACGAGAGGAGGATACCTATTAGATTGGAGGCCTTACCAATCGATAATGGATTCGCCTCTTAAAGAAAACCTCATACATGCCACCATGAATGGAAGATATATCTTATTTGGTGAATTAGTAGGACCAAAAAGTTTGGTTAAATTATGCATGGAGGCGTGGAGAGAATATCTTAATGGGGATATTGGATACATTCTCTTTGATGTATATGATAGAATTGCGGATATCTTCATTGATCTAAAAAACGTTAAACAGTTAGCAGAAAGTAGTAATCTATTATTTCCTCCTACCGAATGGGAACTTGATGTTGATGTACTAAATAAGAGATTGCGCGATTTCCTTGAAATCTGTGATGGAGAGATGTGGGAAGGATTTGTGTTCAAAAACAGGGAACGCGGAAATTTTTTGGAGATAAAGGAGAAGACAAGAAAATGGCGGTTAGATGAGACAAGAGAATTCGCGTTGGAGATCTATAAAAGAAGGTCAAAGATGCCGCTTTCATGGAAAATTTTTGAAGCTTTGAGAAAGTTCATTATAGAAGGATATTTAGATCCGCCAATAACAATAAGAGAATCGAATCCATCTATCTTAGAAATTAGGAATGATATTCTCAGTATACTTAAAGAATCTAAAGAGAGAGCCATGCGAGAGAAAGCGGATAAGAAGATAAAGGAGGTATTAAATGTGCTTGTAGATGCAATATTATCCGAAGAAGTAAGGGGAAGTGAGGGTATAAAGAAAGCGAAAAATGAGGCAATAAAAATTTTTAGAAAGGTTTACATATGGTCACAATGAGAGATGATGCACCCCTTAAACTTCAGTCCCGATATATACAAAACTTTTTCCACATAATCATTAAACGCACTAATAAGGATATTATTAAGCGGAAATCCCGAGAACTTCGTAATATATAGAGGATACCTTATTAAATGCGAAATTCCCATAAAGTCGCCTAAGAAAAATTGCTTAATGCTTTAATTGGATGTGCTGAGATTACATAAGCTTTTCGCTTTCAAGCATATATTCCAGTTTCGCAGATATTTTACCCCTCGAACTCACATTCAATATCTTAGCTCCTGGTTTTGGTTCTGTGAAAAATTTTATCCATCGTGCTCCTATACCGCCTATTATTCCAGCCGTAGCATCAATTGGCACCCATCCATGACGATTAGTGAAAACTTCGATCCAAGCATGAAAACTTTCTCCAATGACGTAACCTATGATTGTTCTTGTTCTTATTCCCATTGCCTTTAGTATCGAAGCACAAAGATCAGTTATCTCATCACACGCTCCTTTACCGTGTTTAAGTGCAAACATGCACCCTAATCTATACCTATTCCTATGGTATCTAACGTGTTTCTTGATAAACGTAACACAGCGTAATACTGATTCATAGATATTATTTCCCCTCAGCATATTCGCTAACTTTACTATTTCTGGTCTATTGACATTTTGCAGCCGGCCTCGGTGAGTATACTTAATAGGGGAATCCTTAATTAAACCCCAATCAGTATCTGATACCTTAAACGGTTTTAGGGATAACTTCTGAGCAACATAAATAACCTCTCTTCTTCCTGGAGGTATGACATCTATGACTAGGTTCGCAATGAAATTTCCCATGGAATCCTTCTTTATTGATAGATCCCCATGGCTTATTCCTACCACTCTAGTCTTTTGACGAAAATCATCTGGAGGAATATAAAATTGCACTGCGATGTCTCTAACTCTTTCTCGCTTAATACTCCTAATAGTTAATCGTGTAATTAATTCTAGTTCGCTTAGTCCGCCTATCTCCACGTAATAAGCTCTAACGCCGCTCTTATTTACTATCGGAATCACAAAAAATTTGTCACATGAATTTATATTTGGTTCCTCTGTGGTGATGTAATATCGCAAACCAAAAATTCTTCTTTCAATCATTTAGCTCAACTCTCCATTACTTTAAAACTACCAAGAAATCAATATATTAACGTTTTCCTTGTTACATAATTCAAGAACTAGGAATTCGAGAAAACTCTAATATGGATTTTTAATGGACAATACACTTATATATGTTTGTACCAGAAGAAACCGAACCGAGACTTAAAGCAAAAATTGCGAATGATATCATCTCAAAGTATTCATCCGGATTTCTAATACTCATATAATGTGCGGTTTATTTCAGATATATGAGAACACCCTCCTAGTTTCTTTAGTAAATTAAGACTTCTTCCGAGTAAAGTAATAAAAAATAAAAATTAGTACCAGTCATCTAGTAATCCGATAGACAGATCCATCCACGGCTTTCGGATAAGTTTTAGATGTGTCGAATGCATTAAGGGACGCGGTCTCTCAATAGGATTTATACCACAAAACGTGAGATCACCTAATGGCGGGAAATGGAAAGGATCCTTTAAACGCATTATTTTAGCAAATTCTGCCAAGAGAACTTGCGCTTGCGTCGGCATTAATTTATTCAGGGCAGAAATTTTTCGAATGAGTTCCATTATATCAGAATTATTTGCAAACATAGACAATTCGACCACCTCATTGAGTTATAATTACTTAGAGAGTATATAAATATAATGTATTAAACGAATGTGTATCACAGAACATTTTTAATTGAATTTCTCATTTAGAGTTTTAAACATTTACTAAGACAAATTTATCATCCAATTTATTTACTTCGCGTAGTTCCTCATATTTTAAATAGAGTGAAAAAACAAATAAGGTATTTTACATACATAAAAAGTAGGTTAATGCAAGGTTAGATATGAATTAATAGGAGAATTAATTAACTCATAGAAAATAGTTTAGGGGCAGCCAAGAGATTGCCAATACAAAAAATTTAGATTAATTTACCAAGTTCCTCTAAGCTCTTCTAACCTGATAACTTACTCATATAATTTACTCTTCTTGGACGGAATTCCTGTCAAATTCTGAAGCAAATTTGCGTAGATTTAAATTGGATGGGACATTATTAAGATTAGTAAGCCTATATTCATGAGTAGATGGTAGAGAGTAATGAGCTTCCACTTGACTTCAGAAAGACTAAATAAACAGATACCCTTAATTCTCCCATTTAGCAAGTGGTTCAAAGCCATTCTCATGTTCTATATAAAGCTTTCAGAAACTCTTGACGATAACTTAGTAGAAGTCGTTGCAGCACCGAATGAAGACATGTTATTTCATGGCTACAATGTCGTTGTTTTAGTCAAATCTGTTACACCCGGTGTCTATGAGGCAGTTGCTAAAGCAGAAGAGGAAGTCTCTAAGCAATACG
>JAHKLF010000144.1 GCA_029856615.1 Candidatus Njordarchaeota archaeon | reverse complement strand
TTGAAGAAAAAGAAAGAAAAATTGAAGTAAAAAACAATAGCTTAAGGATCACATTATCGCCCTACAAAATAAAGACTTTAAAGCTTAAATTATCCCTGGATAATCAATTAGCTTAGTTTTGCTCAGGCTCTATCTCCTCTTCAATTTTCTCCTCTATTTCTTCTACTATCTCCTCTTTCTCACGAGGAGAAAAAGCAAGGCTACCAATACCAGCAAGAAGACCAGTTAGTGAGCCAAATAGTATTCCGAGAATGAATGGTGCTTGTGGTGCGATGAATTTAAATTCAACACCATAAAATGGCGCAAAGTATGATATTGAAACCAGCTGGAAAAGGAATAATAATGAGAATATCGTTCCTAAAATACCGCCAGTATATGCTCCAGCAAATCTTCTCATTTTAGTCTCAAATCCACTTGTATATCCGCTAAAGTAGCCAAATGGCAAAGCTAATACGAGGAGAAGATATGCATGAGTTTCAAGTTTTGTCATTAACAAAACCAATATTATCCAGAGCAACATTATTGTGAGAAAAGAAACTATAAAACAAACTTTGAGGCTTTTATGTACATTATTATTCAAATTCTACACCTTTCATGGAAATAATATTACATTAATGCAAATAAAAAACCATAATGATGCAGTAATAAATATTTTTTTAGTGATGCATTTCTTTCAGTAATTAATTAATTTTCACTCCATCTAGAAATACATGTCATTCAATTAATTTCTTGATAAATCTCCAGATATAGGATTCTATTTCCTTAGTCGGAAGCTCTTCCATGAAGATACGTATTAACTCTTCCCTGCTGAAATACATCATCACGCGCTCTGGTATCTCTATATCATTAATTATTTTGCGCGCTGCAATTCGAGGTATCGCAATTTTCAGCGCTGATATAATTTCCTCTAGTACATCCCTGTCCTTTATCTCTCGTATCAATGGAGATATGTTATCCAATATTTCTTTTGCCTTGTTTTTCATGCTTTTCTTAGTTAATTCATCCAATAGTAAATATATTTCTGAGATAGCTTCTATCTCTTCAATTAGCGTCTTATCGAGTTTAAAATATTGAACCAATTTGGAAATAGCGTCTAATAGGTTTTTCTTACCATTCTTTGAGAGTTTTAAGACCACAAAAGCCGGATCTCCGGGTACTAATATTATATACTCTTTTTCGCCTCCTCCATGATAAAGAATCTGTAATGCCTCTGTTTCCTCATCTATCACTATGTATACATCATCATTGAGTTTCATATTCTCCAGAATATTAATGCTTATGGGCGGAAATGTAATTGCCCTCTTTAGTTTAAAAGCGCGTTTTATCATTCTCGCATCATCTCCAGCGCTTCATTTTCTAAAATTCTATAGTAACTCCTCTTTACGTTTCGTACCCAATTATAGCCGTAAATTATGCGCCATTCGTATTCAAAATCGTACTTAAATGATATTCTAAAAAGCTCGCATGTCCACTTGTCTAGATGAATAAGCCCCCCCATCCCAGAGAATCCAAAGCCAGGGTTCATGCATATAGTTTCTCCTTTCCTCTCTATTTTCGGCACATGCATGTGTCCGCACACATGTATTCTAGGTTGTCCCAAGATATGTATGAGGTATAACGCTCTTTTTCCGCCTCTGGCTCCCCCAGTGAATGGAATTACATCTGAACATTTTTTAGCACATTCATGCGTAATTAGAATGTCGAGTCTTCTCTCCATTTGTAATAATTTATTTGCGAATCTCACTAAATCATCATAAGAAAACCTATGCATATCAGATCTTTTTCGTGAAAGAACCCCACCAAGGCCTCCTATATAGATTTCTTTACCATTTATGTCAATTAATATTACGTCCTTTTTTAGAATAATTAGGTTACGTAATTTTTTTGACATAGCTTCAAAGCATGGAACACAATCATGATTGCCTGGTACTATTATTATTGGTACAGGTATTTTTATCAATTCATGATAAAAAACATTACACCGAAATTCGCATATGTCGCCCGCCAAAATTAGAAGATCAAAATCTGTTACTTTCAATAATCTCCTAAAAGCTTGTATATTATCATGAGTATCACTTATCACGAGCGCTATAGCCATATTCCAATACCCTGAACTTTCAATCATAATCTAACGCGATGGAGATTATTAGATAATTCAATCTCCGTATCTAATGAAGATACAATGCTTAATGATTAAAATTATTGGGAAAATTAACCCCCCTAGTAGAATTTCCAAATTCTCTTACGCATGAAAATTTCAGGTAAAACCAGCAAACCCGTCGCTGCGGCTGGTAATATTATGAGCCAATCGTTTAGTGATAGAGGAGATAAGTGGAAAGCGCGAGCTACGAATGGGATGTATGGTAAAGAAACTGTGGTTAATAACGCGATCATTACGGAGATAATCAGGTAAGGATTGTCCGTTAGCTTTAATCTGAATATACTTTTCTCTTCCGAACGCGAATTCCATATGACAAATAGTTCGAATAAAGCTACGAAGAGAAACACCATCGTTCGGGCTTTATTAATATGAGCATTCATCACTGAGAGAGCATAGTAGAAGATCAATAGACCTAATGATGTCATAAATAGCGTAGCTGCTAGAATATATA
This sequence comes from Candidatus Njordarchaeota archaeon, assembly GCA_029856615.1. GTDB lineage: Archaea > Asgardarchaeota > Njordarchaeia > Njordarchaeales > Njordarchaeaceae > Njordarchaeum. The sequence goes on along the minus strand of JAHKLF010000144.1, from coordinate 2,143 downwards.
ACACCATACCATGCAATAGTCCCTCCTTTGGATCCCTAGGAGGCTTACTCATAACATCTTCGTGGGGAGGATCTATCCCTAGAGCTATCGCTGGAGGCCCATCTGTAATTAAATTAATCCATAAAATCATGGCAGGTAATAACGGTATGGGTAAGCCGATTAATGCAGGAATTGCTATCAGTAATAATTCAGCAAAGTTAACTGAGAGTAAATACCTCACGAATTTCCTAATATTATTATAAATTATTCGCCCCCATTCAGTGGCAGTTATTATTGTTGCAAAATTATCATCCGTTAGTATCATATCAGCGGCTTCTTTTGTTACATCCGTACCAGAGATTCCCATAGCAATACCAATATCGGCTTTCTTAACCGCTGGCGCATCGTTAACTCCATCGCCGGTCATAGCTACAATGTGTCCCTTTTTCTGAAGAGTTTCAACAATTCGCAGCTTATGGCCCGGAGAAACCCGTGCATAAACAGTTATTCTTTCAACGATCTTTTCATATTCATCGTCAGATAGTTTATCAAGCTCATTACCCGTTAGTACGATATCATCTTTATGTAATATGCCGATATCCCTTGCGATAGTCTCAGCCGTTGACTTATGATCCCCCGTGATCATTACAATTTTTATCCCAGCTTTTTGCGCCTTCGTGACAGCTGGATATACTTCGTCACGGGGAGGATCAATGAAGGCAAAAAGTCCCAGGAATGTCATGTCTCTTTCCACAATTTCCTCATCATAATCTTTGAGGTCTTCTGGTAGATTTCTATATGCTACGGCTAATACTCTTAAACCTCTCTTAGCTAAGTCGTTTATGTTTTCAAGGATAAGATTCCTTATCTCATCTGTTAGATAAATCTCACCGTCAATGGTTATTATTTTTTGACATTTTTCGATCACTACTTCCGGAGCTCCCTTCATTATAGCTATCTTCATATCTGAGTCATTACGTTTAAAGATATGAATCGTTGTCATTCTTTTTCTTGCGGAGCTGAAGGGGATCTCTCCTACCCGTGGATAGTCATTATCAAGCTTAAGTTTACTCATTCCTGCTTTTAAAGCTGCTATCACGATTGCTTTTTCCGTAGGGTCACCAATTATTTTATCATCGGAGATCTTTACATTAGTACAAAGCGCTCCAAATAATAACAGATTTTCAAGCAATGGAATTTTATCAATCTCAACCCGCATCCCGTTTTGCGTATAAAACTCGATCTTATTTCCAAGCATGCTAACATCAAGCAATCTATTGTTAATATACACGTATCTAACGGTCATCTCACCTTTAGTAATCGTCCCCGTCTTATCACTACATATCACCGTAGTTGACCCAAGAGTTTCCGCGGAAGAAAGCCTCCTTATGATGGCATTTCGCTTCGCTAATTCTCGAGCACCGAGTGCTAATGTAATTGTCACAATAGCTGGCAATCCTTCTGGGACTACAGCTACGGCTAACGCAATTGCAATTATAAAAGACTCAACTATTATGCCGCTTCTAATCCATTCTAATACAAAGATTAAAGTAGCTAGTATTAGAACTACAGCTGCCATTTTTCTACCAAATGTCTCCAATTTTCTCTTTAGAGGAGTCTCTTTTTCTTCTATTTCCTGTACCATTTCTGCGATTTTTCCAAATTCTGTTCTCATTCCAGTGGCTATTACTATTCCTTTACCTCTGCCAGTAATTACATGCGTTCCAGAGAAAACTACATTTTTTCTTTCAGCGATCGGAGTGTCTCGTGGTAATATGATATCACTATATTTCTCCACCGGAATTGATTCCCCAGTCAAAATTGATTCTTCCACCTGCAAATTTATGGATTCAAATAGTCGCGCATCGGCGGGTACGCGATCTCCTTCTTCGAGTAATATTATATCACCCGGTACGAGTAATCTTGCTGGGATTTCCATATATTTTCCATCCCTAATTACCTTAGCCATGGGGGAAATCATTTCTTTTAATACTTCTAGTGCCTTCTCCGCCTTATACTCTTGGAAGAAGCCCACAATTGCATTTACTAAGACGATTAATCCTATTACAACAGAATCGACAATCGATCTTTCCACAAATATTGCAATTAAGATAGCTACTAATAGTATAATCACAAAAATGTCGTTAAATTGATTTAGAAAGAT
>JAHKLF010000143.1 GCA_029856615.1 Candidatus Njordarchaeota archaeon | reverse complement strand
TATTAGTAAATCAATGCGAAATTCTCTAAATTCTATATTGGGAAAGTATTCTGTAAATAATATACTGACAGAATTGTGAACAATGAGTAACGAATACTTATGTCTCACATTTTTTCGTTCTCTATGCTGAATTATGAAAGCTGAAGTATCTTCGGCTAATATTATCTCCTCACCCTCACTTACTGAATATACTATACCACTTTCATACAATTTTCGTAGATACATACTTAGATCCGATCGGCTTTCTAAAAAACTCTCTGGAACATATATGCGTTGGAAAGAGAATTCATCCAAATTTCTAATACTTTCATCGAGATTCGTGATTATGATACTAGAATCAGATTCAATAATTCTCTTAAGGATATCACTATTCGCACATGTTTTCCCGAGAATATAATTTGACAAGGGATTAACAGCGCAGATTATATCACGACGAACAGCTAGAAAGAAGCCTCTTTCGCTTAGACAACATATTTGGAATGTCCTCATAGTATATAGCCTTCTTACGAATAACTATCTTTATATTTTATACAATAGTGCTATTGCATAATAAATAAGTGCTTTCCAGAGGTAAAATTTATAGATTTAACATGAATTCATTATGAGAACCATCTGAAGCTAATAATCTTGCAATGAGGAGGATAAAAATGCCACGACCACGTTATAGAACACGCTCATTAAGAAAGAAATATGTACGAACACCAGGCGGCCGTTTAGTTACACATTACGAAAAAAGGCATAAAAGCTGGTATAAGTGTGCAATATGCGGAAAACCATTAGCAGGAGTACCTCGAGAACCCAAAAAATATCCTAAATCAAGCCGTAGACCCGAGAGACCCTACGGAGGATATTTATGCGCGGAATGTTTACATAGAGAGTTAGTCTTAGAAATCATTCGGAGATACTCCCCTAATATTGGAAAATCTGTATAAAAAGGGAAATCCAATGACAATCATTGCAATTAGCGGCCCTCATGGTGCTGGGAAAAGCACAATAGCAAAAGCAATCGCTAGAGAATTCGGTCTTAGATATATTTCAGCTGGAGAAATTTTTCGGAAAAAAGCTAAAGAAATGGGAATGGATATAATAACATTTACACAGTATGTAAATAGGCACCCCGAGATAGATAATTTCATCGACCAACTAATGTTAGAAGAAGCAAAAAAAGGTACTGTTGTTCTGGACTCTCAGTTAGCTTATTGGATGGTAAGGGAATTTAACCCAATAAGAATTCTCATAGTAGCACGTCGTGAGGATAGAATAAGAAGAATTATGGAGAGAGAGAAAATACCCTATGAAAAAGCAAAACTCGAAGTTGATTTACGAGATGAAAATGAGAAAGAAAGATTTAAACGATTATATGGTATAGAATTATGGAACCCTCGAGATTTCCATTTAATAATTAATACATCAAAGTTTTCAAAGATCGAAAGTACTAAGATTGCTATATGCGCTTGCAAAATTTTAATGAAAAGAATCAAAAATAAGAGGTGAAAAACATGGCAAAGTTAATTGATATAGGGCGAGTCGTTGTCATTACAAGAGGAAGAAGAGCTGGAAAGAAAGCTATTGTTGTGGACATAATAGATGAAAATTTTGTACTTATAACGGGTCCTAAGGAACTTAATGGAGTAAAGCGAAGACGTATGAATGTAGATCACTTAATGCCCTTGTCCATCAAGGTAGAAATACCGCGAGGTGCAAGTGATGAGGAGGTAGTTAATGCTATAAGAGAACGTGAATTAGAAACGCTACTTAAAGAGGAAGTTAGAATACCAGCGCATAGACTATGATACTTAATAGTTATTCTCATTCTTTATAGGAAAATCTCTCATAAGAACAGAAGTTTTCTTTACCACTTGCTCTCCCATTTACGAATGAATCACTTTTTATTATCTCACTAGGTATTTCACGAATATTTTTAAAGACACATGCGTATAAAGCCTCATATCAGCGAACTCCACCTTTTATAAATTAAGAAAGCTCCGTGGTCTCCCCGATTTTCCGGAGCCTATTGCAATTTTTAACATATCATATTGCTAGATGATGATGCATAGAAAAACATTAAAGATCAAGAAGCATTAAGTCTGTAATTATACAAAATTAAAATTAGAACATTAAGTGCTTGTATTTGATTTAATTAGTTTGGTGAAAAATCGATGCCAAAAGCTCCTAAAATAAACACGCCTCCTCCCGGCCCTAAAGCAAGAGAGATTATTGAGAAAAGCAAAAAATACCTAGCCACCACAACTCGCGATTTTCCATTAGTTATAACTAAGATGGAAAATGATTTAATAATAGATATAGATGGAAATGTCTATATAGACTTTGCCGCGGGAATTGCCGTAGCTAATGTAGGTCATAGGAACCCAGAAGTCATAAAGGCTGTAATGAATCAGTTAAATAAGTATGTCCACTCCGCTCCTCACGACTTCTTTGATGATATACAGTATAAAGTGGCTAAGAAATTAGTAGAAATCACTCCTGGTAACTTCGATAAAAAAGTATTCTTCGCAAATAGCGGAACCGAATCCGTTGAAGCAGCAATTAAATTGGCTCGCAGAGCCACTGGTAAGCCGAGATTTATTGCTTTCATAAGAGCATTTCACGGTAGAACAATGGGTAGCTTATCATTAACCGCTAGTAAGCCTGTCCATCAGAAAAAGTACTATCCAACAACACCTGGTGTAGAACATGTCCCTTATGCATATTGTTATAGATGCCCATTTAAATTAACGCCAGATATATGCGACATGTGGTGTGCAAAATATATAGAGGAGATATTATTTGACACCTATGTGCCACCAGATGAAGTCGCTGCAATTGTTGTTGAGCCTATACAAGGTGAAGGAGGTTATATAGTACCACCAGAGGGATTCATTAAGGAACTCAGGAGAATCGCTAATAAATATGGTATCTTATTAATTGTTGATGAAGTTCAGTCGGGATTCGGTAGAAGTGGAAAATTCTGGGCTATAGAGCACTTCGGCGTAATACCCGACATTATAACCGCTGCTAAAGCTATTGCTGATGGTTTCCCACTCGGTGCCACAATATTTAAGGCAGAACTTGATTTTGAAGAAAGTGGCGCTCATAGCTCAACATTCGGAGGAAATGCTATATCATTAGCAGCAGCTCTTGCAAACATAGAGTACATTCTAAAACACAAATTACACGAAAGAGCAGCTAAATTAGGACATGATGTGCTTAAGATCCTTAATGATGCTAAAGAAGAAATAGAAATTATTGGTGACGTCAGAGGAAAAGGATTCATGATAGGAATTGAAATAGTCAAATCAAAACAATCTAAAGAGTTTTACCCAGAAGCTAGAAATAAAATTATTGAAAAAGCTCTGAAGAAAGGTCTTGTATTATTGCCAACAGGAAAATCGGCGATAAGGATAGCTCCGCCACTAACTATTGAGGAAGAAAATCTACATAAAGGCTTAGAAATCTTAATTGACGCAATTAAGCAAATCAAAGGATGAATTAAAATAATCATAATAACTTTTATTTTTTTCTTAGCAAAATTCTTAAAAAATCAAGGCAAAACAAATATCATAGATCCAAGACTTACTTCAGGAAATATGCCGCCGTAGCTCAGTGGTAGAGCACGGGACTTGTAATCCCGGGGTCGCGGGTTCGAATCCCGCCGGCGGCTCCACCCCAAAAGTGGGGCCGTAGTCTAGCCAGGGAGGATGCCGGCCTGGGGCGCCGGTGGTCGCGGGTTCGAATCCCGCCGGCCCCATCAACTCCTTCCGAGGAACTAGAAATATAAAAGCCCCGGTGGCCTAGGGGCGAGGGCGCCCCCCTGGTAGTGTCCAGAAAGGGGGAGGTCGCGGGTTCAAGTCCCGCCCGGGGCTCCAGTTAATCGTAGTAATAGTAATATAAACACATGCGGGGGTTCCCGAGCGGACAAAGGGGCCAGTAGATGATAAGGCCAGACAAAGGCTAGACTTAAGATCTGGTGGCGCAGGCCTTCGCGGGTTCGAATCCCGCCCCCCGCACCATCTATTTTTAGTTATGAATTGTGAGATCTTTGTTCTACACACATTGTATTAGCGTTAGAATTATATAGATGCGAATATGATGAACGGTTAACTTTTTAATTAGAATTATAGTGTTGAATATACCCGTGTCGCTAAGGGGATATCATCTGCTTCTTATTGAGGTAACAAAATATGGTTTCACCGGATAATCGGTATAGAAAAGAGATTAAATCTAATAAGGTAGAAATTGGCCCTCCTCGATTAACAATTTACGAAATAGCTAGAATACTAGGGGCCCGGGCTGCACAAATAGCGCATGGGGCACCTATTCTCGTTTCTTTGGTAGGTGAGGACTTCTCTCGTTTAAATGAGATCGAAATAGCTAAGAAGGAACTTAAGATGGGAGTGCTTCCAATAACAGTGCAAAGATGGTTACCTGATGGCAGATATCAAAATATTCCTATACAATGGCTAAAATATGTTGAAAATATCTAGTTTTTAAACACCGCTTGCTTCTCCAACTAAAATCAGATATTTAAGATTAATGCCTTATTTTGCAAAAGGGGTACCTGACACAGACTTCGACTTTCTCACCACATAGTGGACTCCGTTAGATTCATTTAGACTCATGTTAAATATAGTAATACGACCAGAATATGATAACGGCGTCTTCCAATGCTGCCAAAAAGATTCCTCGAGTTAGCTAGAAGGCTACTAAGAGAGAGTGAAGAAGACATCCAAGTGTTGAAAAAATACCTCAACGTCAGAAGCC
>JAHKLF010000142.1 GCA_029856615.1 Candidatus Njordarchaeota archaeon | reverse complement strand
TCCGGGAATGATTGTTCATGGCGTAATTGACTTCGACAGGAGAATTCATCTGATGCGCCACCACACGGCGACGCACATAATAAATGCTGCCGCTAGATATGTCCTTGGCCCTCATGTATGGCAGGTTGGTGCTGATAAAACGGTAGACAGAGCAAGATTGGACATTTCACATTATAAACAGTTGTCTAAGGAGGAAATACGTAAAATAGAATATTTAGCAAACAAGATAGTGATGGAGAATCGGCCTATAATAGTCGAAACATTAGATAGAACCACAGCGGAGAAGAAATACGGATTTCGGATATATCAAGGGGGAGCAATTCCAGGGAAATACCTAAGGATAGTTACGATAAGAGATTGGGACTCAGAAGCATGCGGAGGTACGCATTTAAAGAGTACGGGGGAGGTTGGAATGATAAAGATAATTGGGACTAGGAGGATTCATGATGGCGTTGTGCGCTTAATTTTCGTTGCAGGTGAAGTAGCTTTAAGAAATATATGGAGTAATGAAGAGCACTTGGGGGAGGCATGCAGTATATTAAGGGTTGAGCCTAAGGACTTGCCAAAAACAGTTAAGAGATTTTTCGATGAATGGAAGGATCAGCAAGAGCTGATAAGAAAGCTTTCGCAGAAGATATTAGATAATATTGCTGACATATTATCTAAGGATGCTATAACAGTGAATGGTGAAGAAATAATACTCTCGCGCATTGATATTCCGCACGAATTGATGATAGAAGCTTTAAAGAGAATAGGGAAGATGGATAAGAAATGCGTGCTAGCTAGCACAGTTTATGGACGAACGATGGTAGTTGCCACGGGACCCGATAGCTTTCTAAAGCGATTATCGGAGTATCTGAAACTATTTGGGGGGAAATGTCGAGTCATAAAGTTTGGATTACTATGCAACACAAAAATGGATGCAACAACCTTACTTAACAAAATAAAAGAGAAACTAGGAACATACATCAAAAGTAAATGATAGTCTTAAACTTTCAGAAGAGTTATCTATACCTAACAGTATATCACGCGTTACTGGATAGATAATCATCATTCTCTTAGTTTTTTTCGAGAATACTTTCGCATTGACAATTTTAAAATCTACACCATAAAATTCTGTGTTAACATATTTAAGTAATGAAGCAATTAACTGGGATTGAATTTGGGGATTTAAGATTCCATCGATCACTAAAACGGTTCTATTTAATAATCTGTTAACCATATAATGTACCAGCGCAGAATACCGAGTCTTTTTCAGAAAATCATTAGAGAGATACTCAACCCAGATTCTCATTTTTTTCACCCCATTAATTTAGCTATTTCTTCAATTAATTTCTCGACATTTTCACCAGTCAGTGCAGAAATGGGAATTACAGGTTTATTGCTAAATACTTCGCTTACGATTTTCGGCTTCGCATTAGGTAAATCTATTTTATTAGCAGCTATAATTGTTGGAATTCCTTTCAATTCAAGATTGCCCACGAGCATCATATTTACCTGACTAAAAGGCATTCTAGTTGAATCAACAACAATGATTGCTAAATCTACCTTGTCAAGCTCGCGTAAGGCCTCTATAACTCCCTTTGTAGCTTCTTTGGCTCTAGTAATTGCTTCGGTTTCTGTTAAGCCATGTTTCATAAATTCTCTATAGTCAATATAAGTCGCAAGACCCGGTGTATCAACAATAGTCATGTTGAGCTCTTTCCCGTTGTATTTGATGACTAAGTTCTCGATTTCCTTTATTTCTCGTGTTTCGTGAGGAATCCCTGTTACAGTACCTATTTCAACACCTATAGTATTTCTTGTCAAATAGTTTGCCAGTGTCGTCTTCCCAGCGCCTACTTCTCCAAATATCCCGATGCGTATATGAATTTTTTTAGATTTTCTAAGAAGCTTCTGCAATAAGCCCAATAGTCTCCCCAATTAATAAAATTTTGAGTTACAGATTACGTTAACTAGGTGATTAATTAAAGTGTAATAATACCCAAAGAATACAGAATGCGTTAGAACAAGGTCCCTAGGAAGTTAGATAAATCCGCGCTTACTTTATGTCTCATCAGCTCTGTTCCAATTATTAACCTTAACCTTAAGTAAATTTTTTAGGCACGTTTTTATAGTTCACGACGACCTTTAATTAAGTGTATCAGTGCTTTTTCTCTAGCGCAACTATTCGTCTTGCCAGTAATATCATTTGATCTCTGATATCCTTCGTATGCATAATAATCATGGTTGTAATTTCGATGGAAACACGTCTAACATTCCGTATTTCTTCATGTAGACTATTGACGTATTCTTTAAGCTTATCCAAGAAAATTATAGCTTTTTGCATTCTTTCTTTTAATTCCTCCTTGCGCATTTAATATCATCTCTTTAAGGGTTAAAGTCTGACTATTACCTGTTATTATAGCTTTATTGAATCTAGGAAATGATGATGCGAATATAAAAAGGTAAGTCAGAGTTAATAAATGCTGAGCATACACCATATTAGCGAGTATTTGCAATTTTTAAATCATATTCGAAAAATTGCCAAAAAATGCAACATAATCGTAATAAATAAGTTTCTCAACGCGATATTATCGGCTTGAAATACGCAGTTGAAAGAGTTCTAATTCTCACAAAAATTAGAAAACGATCGAATAATACTCTAAGATTTGAAAAAATATCAAAACATTGAAAAAGAAGATATGACTGAGAAATATTATTGTATCTTTGGAATACAATGGGAATTGTAATGAGCCTTGAGAAAGAGATCATTAAAATTCTGATGGAGGAGGATAAAGAGAAACTTAAAAGATATATTATGGCTGTTCTAAAGCCAGAGAAAATCGATATAATTAGTGAAGAGGATTTTGAGAAATATTTCGTTATAACAGATTCAATTAGCACGCTTGCTAAGATTTTAACTGCAATGTGTAAATTAAAAGAGAGAGCGGTCAATGTTATCACGGGACCTAGAGGCGTGGGAAAAACAACAACTTTGCGATATATCTTTTTTCTTTTGAAAAAACATACTAAAGTTGCATTATTTAGCTCAATTGGACAACTACTCAATGCAAGAGGAGATGAGTGTATTTTCATTATTGATCCATTAGAATCACTACGGCAAATTATAGGTACGATTAAGATGGTCGAAAAGTTCGCTTCTGTATACATAGAATTGCCACCTTATCTCGTTCTAAGAGGATTTGAGCAAGGGGTATTCGAGGATTCTTGGCAGATAATGATTCTGCTCCCCCCAAGAGAAAGCATTATTAGAGAAATCGTCAAACGGAGATTCGGTGAAGCATCACAAGTGGTCAGAAATCCTTTATTATCTTTATTGTTGCAGATAAGATCAAGAGAAGAACTAGGCATTAACCTAGAAGATGCAGTTAAAAAACTACGAGGAACCAAGCAGAGAATCCTATGGACGTTAACTGCAAGAGAAAACGGTATGTGTGTAAAGGAAATATCAGAGATGGTTGGAAGGTCGCCAGCAACGATATCCAGGCATTTAAAAGAATTAGAGGAGGATAGATTACTAAGAGGAGAACGGACGGGTAAGAAAATGTTTTACAGGATTTCAACGATAGGAGTTCGCGTAGCAGCTGAGGAAACAATTGTTGAGGAAATTTTACGAAAATGGGGCTCACGTGTCTTTGTTATCTAAGATGATTTTGTTTCTCGCAATTATTAAGATTTCTCTCCTATGATTCTTTGCCTTATTACCATAGCTTCTTCGCTTAACTCATTTAGTAATCTCTTAGCTTTCTCTAATTTATCACTGCTTATAGTTATTTTACCTTCATTAATTTTCTGCAGAATATTCTCCAGATCAATTAAAGCAGATTCAACCATAATGGCTCTTACGATTTCATTCTCCGTAGGTGAAAATAGCAGATCCTCAATACTCTGTAAAAGTTTATCAAGAGAGTCTTTTTTCTCTTCTTTCTCTTCTTTAATATCTATCCTCATGCTTTTTCTTGGGTGCGTCAAAAAGAGAACAATATTCTTTATTTCATTAAGAGAGTCAGCTAGCGCATTTACCGTATGCACTAAAACATCTAATTTCTCAAAGACGTTTTTCATCTTGTTTCGCAGAGAATCAATTGCTTGCATCACATCCAACAAAGTGATCTCAGTTTTTATCTCTTCTGGTATCTTTCCTTTTTCCTCTTTTTCTTCAACAATTTCTTCCTCTAGTACAACTTCATCGCTTATTACTTTTGATATGCGCTCTACATCCTCTATTAACAGAGCCTCTTTTTCGCTATTCTCATCGATAGAAGAATATTCCTCTTTTTCATTAGTTATCTCACTATTCATTCTCGACATCTCAGAGTCCATCGATACGCGTGACGATTTTTCAATAAAATTTACAATACTTAATAATAAATATGTGTTCATTAACTTAACTTTATGCAAAATGGCGAACTATTCAATGGATGGAGAAGAGTGATACTTGAAATAGATGATGCAGGATCGGGATCCCCCGTAGGGGGGATCATAATAGGGGGGCGCAAAGGTGATAAATATAGCTATAGGATCATACCTGTTAATTTTTTTCAGGATATGAAGCTTAGTAATGACGCAGTTAGAAAAGAAGTGCTGAGAGTTGTAAAACAATTATTACTAGAGCTGCGATTTGATCCTAAGGAAGATGCAATAAGGATATGTAGGGGCGAAATATTCAGTATGACTAAACAATGGTTTGATGAACAAGGATATCAGTGGATGCCTGTCAAAATTGAATCCCATTTACAAGACTATGTCGAAGGGGTATT
>JAHKLF010000141.1 GCA_029856615.1 Candidatus Njordarchaeota archaeon | reverse complement strand
TGTCATATTAATTGATACCGCTGGAAGACATAAGGAGGAAAAAGGATTAATTAAGGAAATGCAGGAATTGGCCCGTGAGATAAAACCGGATGAAGTAATTCTTGTCATCGATGGAATGATGGGACAACGTGCGTATGAGCAAGCAAAAGCTTTTGCAGAAGCCACCCCTATAGGGTCTATAATTGTGACAAAACTTGATGGGTCTGCTAGAGGTGGAGGAGCTTTAGCTGCTGCTGCGGCAACTGGTGCACCAATCAAATTTATCGGAGTTGGTGAAAAAATAGATGACCTTGAGCCTTACGTTCCTCAACGATTTGTTGCTCGATTATTGGGAATACCTGATCCCTCATTCTTTGAAAAACTTCAGAAAGAGGTACCTCAATCTCTTATAACTGGCAAGTTTACCTTAAGAGATCTCCTTGAATACTATGAGAAAGTAGCTAGTAAACGAGGATTTTTCGATACATTAAAGGATTTCGTGGGATTAAGAAGTATAAGTGATCAATTAATAAAGCAACAGATGAGGAGACAAATAGCGATTCTAAAGAGCATGACTAGAGAAGAAATGGAAAAACCAGAACTGCTAAAAGATCGTAGCAGACTGGAAAGAATTGCTCGTGGATCTGGGACAAGTATTATCGAAGTAAAGCGTTTAATACAACAATTTGAGAAAATGAGAAAAATCATGCGTGTATTAATGCGGTCACGAAGATTATCAAAGGATATGGCCCTTGCTAAACTAATGTCCGGCGAAATTAGCCCTGCCGAGATAAAGAAACTTCTCAGGGAGGCTTCGTAATTTGTCTAATACAAGCAGTAACCCACAGCATGTAATTATTGACAGAGAATGGCACATTAGAAATACTTTAAATACAAAGCTTGTAAGCATCACCCTTAAATTCGCTAGTTTTAGTAATGAACATTTCGATTTAGTGACGCTGAGAGGTTCCCCGTTAGGTAAAATACGCTCTAATGGCCCTAATAGTTTTGTAATAATCAAGTTAAATGAGCTAAAACCGCGCGAAGAAAAAATAATTCATATGCAGATTCATTTAAAAAGAAGACAGTATAAGGCGAATGATATATTTAGTTACACTATTGATGATATACCAGAAAAATTACGGCGAAAAGCATTAATTCAAGCCAAATTTTTTACACAACGAAGAGTACTCAATGTAGTCAGGAGAGGCCTAAGAAGATCTAAGGAAATATTAAGTGTTATTGAATTTTTTCTAAATTTTATCAAACGTAATATCCAATGCGTGTTGGATGCATATGAGGATTCTTATACAATTTTCCAGAGAAACTATGGGGGGGTAGAAGAGTTAGCATTTGCATTGTTCGTTCTCAGCATTCATTCGCAAATACCTGCCCGTATAGTGAAAGGATACCGCATTATTCATGATTCATCGCATGAGAGTAAGTTACTAGAGTACGCGTGGGTAGAAGTATTCACTCCAGACAGATGGGTCGCTGTAGATTCTTGCGCTCCAAGGATACTAAGTGCTGAAGATATTCTATATTACATTCCCATAAAAGTGATAGAAAACCCTATGATCAAAATACACGATTTCTCCATTAAGTTTAAAAGCGTAAAGCCTACACTCCGTAGGGGTTTATCAGTGCATGAGAATAGAGTATCTATCAAAACAGTTATTGGGAATAAAAGTATAATAGCAGGAATCAAGAAATAGGATTCTAAATTTTGAATCTTTTAGATAACATCTCCTCCGGTAACTCTTTACGCTCATCTCTCGCTCTTATTCTAGCTACGCCGAAATGAATTGCGCATGATACACAATAGTATCGCACTTCTCTTTTTCTTGGAACAAAAGTCCCTTGCTTTTCTAATTCTCTAGCGACAGCCCCTGGCACTGTTGGAACCCAAACGACGCGTTTGATTGCTTTGTCCTCAGGAATACGTCTTCCACAGTTTGAACAAAAAACGAATCCACTTCTACCTTTTTTTCCTCTTCCTTTACTTCTCCCCCTATTCTTCCTCTTAACCGGCATTGTACATCACCGTCTACTAAATAACTTGATTATTGATGAAAACTAGGGACACCTTAATATATAAGCATATCATTTTTTTCCTGTCTTTTCTGATTCGCGTTTAAATTCTCTATAAACTGCTACCTCAATGTACATCAATGGAGTTATTAATCCTATTAGTAATAAACCTTCAGCTAAGATTAAATTCTTCCATATCTCTCCCCAATCGATTTTCTTTTTGGCTCTGATATTAATATAGACAGTTAATTCCTCAGATACCACTTTAAATTTATTACCACTTCTATCTTGATAAGAAACATAAGCCCGTCCCAATGAGATAACATTTGTAGAAGCTTTCTTTATTGATATATTGTATGCATATTGAATAGCTGTTCCAGGTTCTAATTTGGACCATCGCGCTTCTAGCGATCCCTCTATACAAACGCTCCACTCAGGTGGAGAAGTATCTTTTAAGGTAATATTATAAGCAGTATCATTGCCTATATTTTTAATTAAAATCACCACTGTGAACCATTCTTCAAGGTCCACCGTTTCTTTACTTGCCTTCTTTGCGACAACTAGAAGTGGAAAAACTACTTCTTCCTCCTCGCTCTTTACTGGTATGGATATAAAGGTGATAAAGCACGCTAGTATCATAAAGATTATAATTAGTGCTACCCATTTACCCCTTAGCATTTATCTTCACACCGTTCCATTTTTCTGTATCACTCTATATCCACTCGTATATGACCGTATCAAACAGCCCGCTTGCTCGGCCCCCTGCCCTCCCAGCCCCAACAGGAGACAGAGATACCGGAGCCGAGCACAGAGCTGGGAGGGCACCCATGGGGAACGGCCGCCCGTGGGATTGGGGGCGGCACATAGCGGCTCCCCTCACCGCCCTCAACAAGACGGCTGCCCATAACAAAAGCCCTTAGTAGATACTAAATTTGATTCCCAGGCAAAGTTTTATTGACTTCACACTTTTTTCCACATAATTTGTCCTATTTAAATTTGAACCTAACATGTCATTCCGTTTCACGACTCTCTATGATCTCCCTTAATTCTTTTTCTAGATCCTCTTTCTTAACTTCCTCTTTTTCCTCTTTCTCGGAAAGCGATGGAAGAGACTGTTCTGCTATAATTCTTTCCGCCTCCGCCTCTATTTCTTCCTCATCAAGTTCTTCTAAGCTAATTGTAGTTAATGGTTCTGCGGCTACCGAGGCGGACTCCTCTATTTTTGAAATCGCATCTCTTAATTCGTCCATAACAGAAATTACCTTCTCAGGGGGCATTTCCTCACTCATTTTCTCTATAATCTCTTTACCTTCACTTAAGACTTGCGTGGATCCTTTTATTATCTGAGCAATTTCTATTTTACTCATGACCACTTGTATATTTCTATACATCCCCAAGTATCTCTCCAAATTGCTTCTAAGAATTCTTCGAGCCTTTAACCCCTCGATCACAATGTGCTTTTCTCCCCGCCTAGCTGCTCGTTTTATTACGCTATCTAATCGTCTGAGTTTATTCTGATATACTCTAATTCTTTTCTCCAAAAAATCAAGCCAATATTGCGCTCTAACAAGAAACCTATCTAGATCCGTTCCTAGAGCCTCTTCTTTTTTCTTATTTCTTTTTCTGAAGATTCTTGGCAATAGTATCAACTCTATTTAGTTCGTTGAATAGAAATATTATGTTGCATAGGGAAAAAATATTTTTTTAATTTAACAATACCTGACAGGTAAAGCAATGTGCAATAAAATATTGTGTTCTGCATTAATATAATATCAAAAATCTCTAAAAGAAAATGCGTGATTGTCATGGATATCATTCCTATTTGGTCCGCATCAGCTAAGGATCTAGTTCGGGAAATCGTAGTAGGGGACATAAATTCTGATGGTGTTAATGAAGTTATCTATGCTTCTTGGGATGGGAGCGTCTATGCTGTGAGAGGAGATAATGGTAATCGTGTATGGATCGCTAAAACATCACCATACGATGAACCAGCTGAGCGCTTATTATTATTGAAGTTAAATGGACTAACTATTGATCATGTGGGAGTTACTAAACATAAGAAGCTAATTATATTAGATGGATTAGAAGGCAAACGTATTTGGATGCAAAATTTGGATAGCTGGATAATGTCCGCTATTGCATGTGATATCGATTCTGATGGACGTGATGAAATAGCAGTGATTACTAGAAAGGGGCAGTTTTACATAGTTAATGATGATGGAGAGATCTTACTTCGTCGGAACATACAGAGGCCTATCACAAAAAATATTGTCACGTGCAGTGATATCGATGGAGATAGATCTCCGGAAATTATTCTAGGTGGAAAAAAGTTAATGGGAATAAAAAGTGATGGATCCTTAATTCTCTCGGTCAAATTATCATCTCCCATTCTATCAGTTACAAAAGGAAAAATACTAAATACCTTAGAGCCCGCTGTCGTAGCTGGTGCAGATAATGAATTACTTATACTTCATGAGAAAGGAAAGCTTCATGCAAAGATAGAGAATATTAAACCAGTAATAATTGTTACAGGTGACGTAGATGGAGATCTTCAGGAAGAAATTATAATAGGTGATTGGAAGACGAACTCTATAAGAATATTCAAGATTAAAATGGGGAAGATTCTTGAGAAATCAACAATTAAGATGAAATCAAATGTTCTGCACATTCTCTGCAAAGATATCGATGGAGATGGCAAAGACGAAATTTTAGCGATAACAGACGATTTAAAAAACAATTTCATCATAGTGAGAG
>JAHKLF010000140.1 GCA_029856615.1 Candidatus Njordarchaeota archaeon | reverse complement strand
TAATCTCAAGAATTTTATCTTATAAGGATCGGTTTCTGGGATCAATGTTATAGCTTTTTCTACCGTCTCTATTTCTTTTTCCTTAAATAAAGACTTATACTTCTCGGCAATTTTTTCTCCTGTTTTATAGATTTCATCCGTGATTATATTAACTATAGAAGATATTTTTTCATCCTTTACTCCAATTTTTCTGACAATTGTAAGGTTTCGAATAATATACCTATAAGCATCAGTTCTCCGAATTAAAGCATCCATTGTTATAATTTCTAGAGGTTTTTCGCGTGGGAAGAGAGCCTCTATTAATGTTTCAATCTCGGGTTTGAATTCCACGTAACCACCCGTGTCTCTAATAACATGCTTGTCTCTTAAGGTTCCGCTCATACCTACTAAACAAGCTTTTTGTGGAAACATTTTCTTTAATTCATTCCAAGGATATGTTAATCGTATTCGTCTTTTGCGGTTAATGGGCATTTTAATTAAAGATTTAGCTGTTTCGATATGTATATCTTCTTCCTCCTCTGCTTTTTCAGCCACTCTTCTTACAACTTTGTCAATTTCATTGATGACGATTAGAGAAAAATTCTCAATAAGTGATGGATTTTTCCTCAAAACATTTGCAAGAGAAATTGGTGTTGCGATAACGACCCTCTTTTCTTTGAGAGTTCGCCTTTTCATCCAAGAGGGAGTACCAGCAGTTACGTATCCTATCTCATTGGGGTTTGCATTTTCTTCTTTATAAAGAGATATAAATGTAGAGACGGTATCTCTCAATGAAGCCTGTGAGGGTGTTATTATCAAGATGCGTTCATTTCTAGGGAGAATTTTAGTTAAGAGATAAGCAATTATTCGCTTTCCCAATCCAGCATCGAGTTCTACAATCAGATTTTTTCCTTCGCGTTTCGCTTTAAGGATTTCCGATACAATTTTCATTTGATATTGTCTTCTCTCTATGCTCATATATGAACACCAGATCACATGCCCCAAGTGAAGCCTTTTATTTTCCTTTTGATCTTTAAAAATTCAAGAAACGCTTCTCGAGCATCTGGAGTTAAATATTCTAAGAATTTTCGGTTTATCATTCTTGCATCTTCCTCGGGTAAATCAACGTATAGAATCATGCCTTCTTTTATATTTCTCCCAACAACACCCCTATCTATTGATATAGCGACCTCCATACCATATCGTGCTTCTGATACAGTCTCTCCCTCGCTTTGAATTTGTTTTATTCTACCAACCTCTTTTCCGTCTTCTCGTATTAATTTATTTCCTGGAGCAATCTTACCGCCTAAAACCCTAACGCCAACTATTGCAGGTTTACTTCTTCGAAATACGTAACCCGGTAAGATCATTATTTTTCCAGGATATGTGAGCGCTTCTAGCATCTCTCTTCTCTTTTTCTCTTCATACTCATAGAGGTAGTCCTCAAACTTTTCAAAGAGTTTATAAATCACGTTATCGGATATCACCTTTATTTCCTCTTTCTCTATTATCTCCTTAGCCTCTGGTAAAATACCTACATTAAATAATATGATGACAGCCCACTTAGGTTCTCTTTCCTTCACGACAGTTGCATGAATAGCATCCTCCTTATCTAAATCTCCAACGTCCGCTATGGCCACGGGAACATCCATTTCCTTGAATTTTCTTAAAATAGCCTCTAGGGATCCAAGAGTATCAGCCTTAACTATTATCCCGTCTTTCTCGGTTCTGAAAATAAGCTTCGCGATATCCTCAAGCACGAGTTTCTTTTTCTCTTCAATATATTTTGTCGCTTCTTCTTCTGGCATGTCACCTGGGATGGCGTATAAAGGCGATCCTGCAAGTGCATCATCCAAATTGGGAGCAACAATTCTAACACCAGCAGCAGCTACGATTGAGTCGACGGAGTTAAATCTGTCCCGTGGATCTCTTATCTCATCCAGAGGTTTAGGGATTAGTAAACCTCTTATCTTAGTAATTATTACCCCTTTTCTCCCTCCCACTATAATGTAATCTCCTCTTCGTAATATCCCATCATAGAGGATCACGTCAATAGTAGTTCCCGCTCCTGGTACTCTTCTAACCTCCAATACGCTTCCTTTAGCTTCTCCTAAAGTTAATTTTAACCGATCTTTCATAAATCTCTGCGCTAATCCTATTAAGATTAAGAACAAATCTGGTACTCCTTCACCAGTCACAGCGCTAGTTGGAACTATGGCGACAGTCTTTCTGAAGTCCTCTACTCTGTCATACCTATCTGCTTCGAATCCAATCTCATAGAAAGTGGCTATAATTTTATCCAAAGCTACATCCAGAGCGCGCTTAGCAGTTAACGATTGTTTATTATAAGATATGAGGAAGGGTTCACCGGGGTTAGGATTCCATCCGGGTAGACGATCAATCTTATTTGCAGCTACAACAAAAGGGGTCCTAGTGCTTTTAAGTAAATCGATACTTTCAAAGGTTTGAGGTTGAAAACCTGTCCTTATATCAATAACAAGAATAGCGATATCCGATACAGCAGAACCACGGGCACGCAAATTAGTGAATGCTTCGTGACCTGGTGTGTCTATGAATAATAAGCCGGGAATGAAGAATTTCGATCTATCAATTTTTATAATACCAGCATCAGCTAACGGCTGAATTATTTCATAGATTGTGTCTAATGGGATAAAACTTGCACCAATATGTTGAGTCATTCCACCAGCTTCTCTGGCTTGCACAGCGGTTCCTCTAATCTTGTCCAATAGAGTCGTTTTACCAGTATCTACGTGTCCTAAGACTACAACTATCGGTGAACGAGTCTTCTTGTTCTCCATCATGATCACCCTTGTCTGTAATCATATTTACTGAACATCCCTATTTAAATAGAGAACTAATTCTAACATACTTTCCCTAGCTTTTTAGTAACGCCATGAAAATTCATTTTTCAGAGCAGATGTAATGTACGTAATACTAGGCAAGCAACAAATAAATTTGATTTTAATATAGGTTATTTTAGCGTATGTGGGGATAAAGGTTTTTGGTGATGAGTATTACAGAGCCAACTATCAACGATTTAAAAAGAATAAGCAGTAGAACAAAGAGGAAATTGAAGAGCGCGGGTATTATCTTTCTAAAAGACTTAATGCTTTTTCATCCACTTCGATTGGTCGAGATTTTAGGTATTACTGAGGAAACAGCAAATAAGATTTATGAAGAGGCACTCGAACTGCTCGAAGAGTTTGACAGAAAAGAATATGGATTCGTGAAATTATCAGAATTAGAAGAAGTAGAAGAAAAGAAGATTTTCCTGAATACTGGATCTTCTAATTTAAATAATATTCTGAATGGTGGATGGGCTTCAATGGAAGTGACAGAACTCGCAGGGGAATATGCCACGGGGAAATCTCAAACATGTTTCACTGCAGTAGCTACAGCATTTTTACCTCCTGAGGAAGGAGGCTTAAGATTTGATGAAAATATAGGTGTAGCGATTATAGATACCGAGAATACATTCTCAATTAAACGGATGATGCCTATTTTTAGACGATTTGATGTCGATCCTAAACAAGCTGAGGATAGGATTTGGATTGCGAGACCTAAGAACGCCTATCACCAATTAAAAGCAATTGAAAAGCTAGTAAAGATAGTAAAAGATTTGAATGTAAAGCTAGTCGTGGTTGACTCTCTGACAAAACTCCCTCGAGCGGATTTCACTGGTAGAGGACAATTATATGAAAGACAGCGGATCATTATGGCTATGGTAGAGAAGTTAAGGAGACTAGCTATAATGTATAACCTGGTAGTTTTAGTGACTAATCAAGTTGTAGCGGTTCCTGATATGAGATTCGGAAGGAAATACGAACCAATAGGTGGCCATGTCCTAGCTCATAATGTTGACACTAGATTGCTGTTGTCCAGAGGATCTAAGAATATAAGAAAGGTTAAGATCATAGATAGTAGTTGGCTACCTCCATCCGAAACAAAAATAATAATAACGGATGCCGGTATAGCAGATCCTAAAGGAATTGAAGAGGAGGAGGAAGAGGAGGAAGTTTCGGGTTAAGAGTGGGAAGAAATTGCTGATTAATGGTATTTAATAAAATTAGCAAACTCGATTACAGTTGCATACTGAGCTGTTACCTGAATAGCTCCTGGTCTAATAGATCTAACAAATTCTATTGCTCGTATGGGATCCCATCCTTTATATACTAAATAAGCAGCAAGTATTGTACCTGTTCTACCCATTCCACCGTAGCAATGAACCAAAACGGGTTTATTCTCATAGATTTTCTCATCAATCCATTCTACAATGCGTTTCAATGTACTCAGCGTGGGTGCGGACATATCCCTTATAGGTTCCCACAGAATATCGAAGCCGTATGCCTTATATCTCTCGATCGGTATATGCATTTCATGTTCTTCTATTAATATTACGACAGCTCTTATACCCTTCCTCCACCAGTCTTTGAGCTCATTTTCATGCATTGGGACATAGGATCCAGCTAATTTCTTCGGAATGATCCAGAACAATTGATCTCAACCCTTTACAATAGTCATTATAATTTTACTTCTATGAGACATAGAAGAAAGAAATGTTTACAAAATTAACTTAAATTCTTCGCAGAAAGAATAAGTTATTCAGCGATTTTGATTATTATGAATGCATCAACCAGATTATTATCCCTATTCAGCACTTGTAAAATCTTAGCAGAAGCATGTTGACTCTTTCCGTAGTCGGATGATAACTCAGCTACGCTTTTCGATGCAGGAAAGCCGATGATTTCGCGACTATTTTTAGCCAGTATATAATTGCCTGACAATAGCCAATGAG
>JAHKLF010000014.1 GCA_029856615.1 Candidatus Njordarchaeota archaeon | reverse complement strand
TGTTGACGGTATTATCATTGAGAATTATGGAGATTACCCCTATCTCCCAGTAGTGAAAAATCCAGCAACAATTTCTGCAATGGCTATTATTGTCCATGAGATAATAAAAGAAGTCAGCATTCCAGTGGGGGTAAGCTTTCTAAGGAATAGTGCAATCGCCTCAATAGGCATAGCTTATGTAACAGGGGCACGATTCATAAGAGTAAATGCATACGTAGAAAACATCTCAACAGACAGCGGCATAATTCAAGCAGCAGCTCCTCTTATTTTGAGATACTTGAGATCTCTAGACGGCAACTTGGCTATACTCGCAGATATAAAGGTAAAACATGCTACTCCGTTAGGAGATTATCCTATTTTAGAAATTGCAAAGGATGCTTTTGCGAGAGGGAGAGCTTCTGCTATAATCGTCACGGGAACTAGGACTGGCGAGCCACCGAATCATCAGATACTTCTCTCTCTTCGAGAAAGCGGAATCCGGCCTATTCTAATAGGTAGTGGGCTTAATCCGCAGAATATAAAACTACTTGAGTACGCAGATGGAGCAATCGTAGGGACGTATTTTAAGAGGGATGGAATAACAACCAATCCCGTAGATATGGAAAGGGTTAGGAAATTTATTAGCATGGTGAAAAACTTCAGATAATCTCGCTGACCAATTTACTTTATCCAAACATGTTTGCCTTTCTCTATATAAATTATCCGTGATCCCGTTTTAGCTACGATGTCACCTATCCTTTCGATATAGCGTATAATATATAACATGTTTACAGCATCCTCTATATCTTCGCCACATTCCTTCAAATAATCAATTATCATGTCCCTTGTTTCATCAAATAATTTATCAATTTCACTATCTATTCCCTCTAACTCTCTCTTCAGTTCTCCAGTTCTCTCTTTTCGCAGGCTATTTTCATTAAGCTCGATCATCATCAAAACTTTCTTAACCATCCACAATATATTTCTTCTAACAGCATCGAGTTTCTCGTCTAGTTTACTTAGTTTGAGATCACATATTTCAAGTGACAAGTCACAGATTCTCTCGTAAAATGATGATATGTTAGACGCCGTAAAGATGAATCTTAAATCCTTAGCCACAGGCTGTTGCGTTGCAATGACTGATATGCATTTCTCAAAAATCTCAAGATTAATTAAATCACTTTGCTCTTCTAATGCCTTAACTTTTCTTAAGTCCTCCTCATTCCCGTACAAAATGTAATTTATAGCGTACCAAAGACTCTCCTTAGCTAATGTAAATATTTCAAATAGCATTTTCTGTATACTATTTAACTCCTTTTCGAGCACAATGCGCATGATCAAGACACCTAAGATTCATATGCGTTAAACTATTTAGGAAGATACAATGGGTATTTTTATTTTTTGGATTCTAAAAGAAAAATAGACAGAATTCCGTCAGCATTTGTTAAATGTAAGAAAGATCAGCCAAATCGTCCTTCTAAATACTGCTCTGTCAGCTTATTCTTCGGGTTCTTAAAAAGCATCTCCGTTTTATCATACTCAATTAACTGCCCATAATACAAAAAAGCGGCATAGTCGCTTATTCTGGCAGCCTGTTGAACATTATGCGTTACGAGCACAATAGTATACTCTTCCTTAAGCTGAACAAGCAAATCCTCAATTTTTAACATTGATACTGGGTCTAATGCTGACGTAGGTTCGTCCAATAATAAAACCTCGGGATTCACAGCAAGTGCTCGCGCTATGCATAATCGTTGTTGCTGCCCCCCAGATAATTCTGTTCCAGGTCTATTTAGCTTATCTTTTACCTCATCCCATAGTCCGACTTTCACAAGCGATTCTTTAACTACTTCATCTAATACTCGTTTATCCTTAATTCCCCTCAATTTCAAGCCAATTGCTACATTATCGTATATGCTTAAATGTGGAAAAGGATTAGGCTTCTGAAAGACCATTCCGACTCTAGCTCTAATATCGGTCGGATCAACGTCATCATCATAGATATTCTTGCCATCAAGAAAAACTTTTCCTTCAATTTTAGCCCCCTCTACAAGCTCTATCATTCTATTTAAACTTTTTAGAAAAGTGCTTTTTCCACAGCCACTCGGTCCCATTATTGCCGTAATCGCTTTCTCGTAAATATCTATTGTAATATCATTTAACACTTGTTTATCCCAATACCAGACCGATAACTCTTCAGTTCGTATTTTCACCCTCAAGAAAGACTCCCGGTCACTGCTATTATTCGCCTCTGATGTTGTATATTCACTAATTGTAATTTTAAAACTGAGAGTAATATTTGGCTTTCTGTTTAACACTTTCACGATCATAACATTTATCAATAGGAAAATTGAAGAAAATGCTATGAGCCTCTTCAGTCACTATGGTGAGTATATGACTTGCCTAAGAAAACTTAAAGCAAAAGATGTTATGCATCCCGGCGTCTTCTCTATCGAACCTGACGATAACTTGCTTAAAGCAGCTGAGATTATGGTCAAGAACAATGTTGGCTCAATAATTGTTGTTCAGAAAGGAAAAGTAATAGGAATTTTAACTGAACGAGATATAGTACGTTTAATTGCTAATGGGGTTGATTTTAGGGAACCAGTTTATAAGTATATGACAAAGCTGGTTTCCGTAGCTTTTCCTGATGACGATTTAGAATTAGTAATGCAAAAAATGATCGTTGGTCATTTCAGACACTTACCTGTTGTTGATGAAGACGAAAAACCATTAGGTATGATTTCTATAAGAGACATCCTTAATTCTATACAGAAAATATCAACTAGTAATTAACGTGCTTAAAATTATACATCTATAACATTATTATAGTAACATTTAAACACGATTATTCGTATTACAGTTTATAAAGTAACCTTCTAATTCAAATTTTTCTCCTAATTGGTGTGGAGGATGCTAAGAAGGAATGCTAAGCTGATTGTCTCTCCCACTAAAAGAATACTAAAACCTGGCGAGAAACTTTCAATCAAAATTTTTCTCGAACCGAGAGAAGAATTTATAATAAGCAGAGTATTAGGGCGATTTATGGGGGAAGAACAGATATTTCTAAGTACTAATAAGAAAATGAAAACTCTCAAAAATGTATTTCTAAGTAGTACTCGTGAATTGGACTTCGACGTAACAGTGAACCGCTTGAAAAAGTACGAGTGGCTTTTTGAGTTCTCACTCCCAAATGATCTTCCTCCAAGTTACAATGGTGAAAGCGTAAAAATCAGATACCTCTTTGAAGCAAAAGTTGAAATAAAGCACGCTCTTCCAACAGTTGAGGTTGTTCCATTAACCATACTTCAGAAAATTGGCGAAATCGAGGAATTACATTTAGAAAAAGAATATCAAATTTTTAAACTCGGTTTAGTAGTTCCTTCTACGATACCCGCAGGGCATGATTTAAAGGGAGAACTTTATATTACACCCAATAGAGACTTCACTGCAGAGGAAATTAGATTCGATCTTATATGTCGCGAGGAAACGATCTGGGGGGTTTTTCTCAAGCAGACAAGAACCCTAATAAAAACACTAATGAAATTTAAAATAATTGGCAAAAAAGTATTCCATGAAGGGATAAAATACAATCTGCCGTTAAGTATAAAACTTCCATCAAATTTGGCCACGTTTGAGACATCTAGATCTAAGGTACGATATATTGGAAAAGTGGCCATAAGGTGTGAGGGGAGAGATTTTTTCCTTGAATTCCCGCTCAGGATTCTCCGAGTATATTAAGCTTAAAAAATTGGTAATATTACTGAACAGCTAGTGCTTTACGTTTGTCCTTTCCAATTACTTCTAGTCCGTAATTATATCCCTTATCAAAAGCCTTTAGGTTGATTTCTTTAAATCTTGCAGGTACTCCCGCTTCTACTGCTTTCTTCATAGCATCATAGCCGATTATTTTCGTCACCGCACAGAAGAAGCCTAGCATTACTATATTGGCTACGATCCTATTCCCTAGTCTCTCGGCTATTCTTGTAGCAGGTACGCTATATATCTCGGAAGCCTTAGAAGCCCTCTCATCTGGCTTTACTAGATCCTCATCATGTAAAATTATTCCTCCAGGTTTTAGATATTCTATGTATTTATTATAGGCTGGTTGAGCCATTGCGATTAGAATATCAACAGTAGTGATGAATGGATAATCAATGCGCTCATTAGAAATAACTATTCTAGATGCGCATTCGCCCCCACGAGCCTCTGGACCATAACTTGGAACGAAAGAACTTTCCTTGTCCTCCATTACAGCTGCCGCGTAACCTAAAATGTAACCAGCTCTCACAATTCCTTGTCCACCAAATCCACATATAATAATTTCCACCCTATCCTCCAATTTACTCACCCAGGAATTTCTTTAGGGCATCTAAGCCCTTTCCTGAAAGGTATTTCAATACGATCACCCAAGAATTTTCTTACCAAATTCCAAGCTTTTTCCTCAAATGTCTCAACGCCGTCTGTAATATCGATAAACTTTCCTATTATTATCTTTCTACCAGGAACTATCTCAGCATCTTTAGGATCGGCATAATGCTGAATTACACAGTTGTCTCTATACCATCTCAGCATATCTATGCCCTCTGGCATCTTGTTTCTCCTGCCAAAAGTCGTCGGACACTGGGATAAAACTTCAATTACCCTGAACCCCTTCCTATGGAACGCCTCAGCAATACTCCAGGCAAGGCGTCTGACATGAAGTGAAGTCCATCTAGCTACATAAACTGCTCCAGCTGCAGCTGCTAGGTAGGGTATATTAAATGGTCTCTCCAAGTTGCCGTAAGGCGTTGTAGTAGTTATCGCGCCAGTAGGTGTTGTCGCTCCTACTTGACCTCCTGTCATCCCATAGTTAAAGTTGTTGACTAATATTACTAGCAAATCATTATTTCTTCTCGCAGCATGTATGAAGTGATTACCTCCTATAGTGACTAAATCACCGTCTCCACTAAATACAACTACATGCATATCTGGCCTAGCTAATTTTAAGCCTACTGCGAAAGGAATTGCCCTTCCATGCGTTGTATGGAATGTGTCCATGTTTAAATATCCAGGGACACGACCCGTACATCCAATGCCCGAAACGACAATAACTTGATCCGGATCAACTTCTGCTTTCTCCATACCCAAAAGAAATGCATTAAGAATTGATCCAATACCGCAACCTGGACACCAAATATGAGGAAGCCTATCTACTTTCAAATATTTATCTCGAATATGATGATCAACGAATTCCATTGGCAATTTACCTCGCCTCCATAATCTCATTTAGTATCTCTTCTGGAGTATGAATAGCACCGCCCATTTTTGGTAATAGCACCACTTTAGCTTTGCCATTAACGGATTCTCGAACCTTATGAACTATTTGCCCATAATTGATTTCTGCCACGATAAAAGTATGCACCTTCTCAGCGTATTCCCTAATTATTTTTTCTGGAAATGGCCAAATTGTTCGCAAATTGATTAGCCCCGCTTTAATACCTTTACTTCTAGCCAATTTTATGGCCTTAATAGCGGGTCTTACAACACTACCAAATGCTACCACAGCTATTTTGGCATTATCCATCATATATGTCTGAATATCGATTATTTCATCCGCATGATACCGTATCTTATCACAGAGTCTTCTAACTAATCGATCCTGCACTTCTGGATCTATCTTAGGATAACCGCGCTCATCATGAGTTAGTCCAGTTACGTGAAAATGATAACCTTCTCCAATTGGGGGCATAGGAGGAATCAAATCAGCATCGGCTAAATAGGGTAAGAAATTTTTCTTACTCTTCGGCAACTTTCTATTTACAATTATAACATCCTCCTTTCTAGGAACTCGGACTTTTTCATATAGATGGCTTAATCTCTCATCCATTAGAATAATTACAGGAACACGGTATTTCTCAGCCAAATTAAATGCCCTTATTGTTAAATCAAAACACTCCTGAACAGAGCTCGGAGAAACGGCGATAATCTCATAAGGACCGTGAGACCCCCACTTAGCTTGCATTACATCTCCTTGGCCCACAT
This sequence comes from Candidatus Njordarchaeota archaeon, assembly GCA_029856615.1. Classification (GTDB taxonomy): domain Archaea; phylum Asgardarchaeota; class Njordarchaeia; order Njordarchaeales; family Njordarchaeaceae; genus Njordarchaeum. The sequence continues at coordinate 8,927 of JAHKLF010000014.1, read as the reverse complement.
ATGTGGGCATACCAGTAGACGGTCCTGCCCGTTGAACATCGCAGATCACTATGGGAGTTTCCGTTATTGCAGCAAATCCTATACTCTCTTGCATTAAGCTAAAGCCTGGGCCCGAAGTTGCCGTCATGGCTTTTAATCCACCCCAAGAAGCTCCTATGATGGCCATTATTGATCCTATTTCATCCTCCATTTGGATAAATATGCCACCTACACGCGGTAATCGAGCAGCCATCCTCTCAGCAAGCTCTGAGGAAGGCGTAATTGGATAACCAGCGAAAAATCTACATCCCGCGAATATGGCGCCTTCTGCCACAGCACTGTTTCCGCTCATGAAATATATTCCTGGGGATAAGCTCATGCTTCCTCACCATCTTCTAGAGGTTTAGAATAAATCGCGAATTCAGGGCAAATAATTGAACAAAAGCCACAAGCAATACAGACTTTTTCGGGCGGTTCTTCTACGACTATCGGATAGTGATATCCTTGTGCATTAAAATCATCAGATCTTTGTAAAACCTTACTCGGGCAGAATTCAATACAAAATCCACAGCCTTTGCATCGATCTTTTATAATGAATACAATTCCTCTCCTACGCTTAATCTGAGCTATACCAAGCTGTTGTTTATTTTTCATCACAAGTCCCCGGAGGCGTTAATACTAAGATGCGAAATATATACACTAATACCATACCATTAACACTAGAAATAGATGTATATTTGTGTATTAATGTAACATGTATTTACTTGTTGTAAAAATTATAAATAGATAGTTTTGGCGTCTTCTGATATAATTTTTTTCATCCAAGCAACATATGATGATTCTTTAACGCGCACATTTTTCTCGCATCTTCAATCTGAATACTCTCTGAAAAAATGCGGTATCTCCTCTTCTATTGCGATCTCGATTCCTTTATCTTTGAGAACCTTTACGACGTCATACGCGTATCTCTTTAATATGCTAATTTTATTTATACCTATTGGCCCCCCTAATGAAATTACTTCTATAAAGCTTAATTTCCCCATATCGGTGATTACAATCATTAATTGAACAAGTGCCTCGCTCTCTTCGTCATAATTTTGGCCTAATATTACTCCAAAAGAATTACCATCAATCTTTGTAACTTCATTGCAATATATGTTTCCAAACGCCATTGATAAAATGGAGAAAATTCTTCGATAATTACTCTTAGCGCTCATAGATATATAGTACGGTATTTTAGTCACCTCCGAACTAATGTCATCGTTTGAGTATAGATTTTACTTATTCGTGTATTAATACTATATTCAAACATAAACCATACTGACACAATCAATATAACAATATAAATGCATAAAGATATCCATAAGCCACCACGTGGTTTAAAATTGTTAACATACTTCCTAACCATATATGAAAAATATTCAGTATATTCATATGAATAAGATTTACATACAAATATAACTGAATTATGTCTGCATATTATTATGAGGTGAATATTTATTGCCTAAAGAAAGAGTTGGAGTTTTTGTGTGCCACTGTGGCAGAAACATTGCAGGAACTGTGGATGTCAAAAAGGTTGCCGAAGAAGCCTCAAAGCATCCTGCAGTTGTTTTTGCTACGGATTATAAATACATGTGCTCTGATCCAGGACAAAAATTAATCAAAGATGCTATCAGGGAATATAAGCTGACCGCTGTTGTAGTAGCTGCTTGTACACCTAGTATGCATGAAGAAACCTTCCGTAAAGCTTGTAGCGAAGTTGGATTAAATTGGTATAAATGTGAAATAGCGAATATCCGAGAACAATGCTCATGGGTTCACTCTGAGATCGATAAAGCCACTGAAAAAGCGATCAGAATAGTAAATAGTACTATTGAAAAAGTCATTAGAAATGAACCCCTCACGCCTATTACTGTAGGTATCAAGAAAAAATGCTTAGTGATCGGAGGAGGGATAGCAGGGATTCAAGCAGCCCTAGACGTAGCTGATGCGGGGTTTGAAGTCATATTAGTGGAGAAATCGCCAACAATCGGAGGACGCATGGCTCAGCTATCCGAAACATTCCCAACACTTGATTGTGCTCAGTGTATTCTCACTCCTAAAATGGTTGCTGTTGCTAGACACCCTCGAATAAAATTATATACGCTATCAGAAGTCATTGATGTAGAGGGCTTTGTTGGTAATTTCCGCGTTAAAATAAGGAAAAAACCTCGGTATGTTGATATAGATAAATGCAATATTTGTGGTGAATGCGAAAAAGTCTGTCCCGTTATCGTGCCAAATGAATTTGACCGTGGATTAAGCTATAGAAAAGCTATATACATTCCGTTTCCTCAAGCAGTACCAGCAGCATACACTATAGATCCTGAAGCTTGTTTAGGATTAAATCCCGTCATTTGTGGTGAGTGTATAGAAGTTTGTGATCAACAAGCTATTAATTATGATGATAAAGAGGAAATAATTGAAGAAGAAGTAGGAGCTATAATCGTAGCCACGGGATATAATTTATATCCAAAGGAAAAGATTCCAGAGTATGGTTATGGAAAATACGAAGATGTAATCGATTCCTTGCAATTTGAACGGTTGTTATCATCTACAGGTCCAACACGCGGAACAATTGTACGACCCAGCGATGGTAAAGTACCAAAAAGAGTTGCATTCATTCAATGCGTTGGATCTAGAGATGTAAATCACTTAGAGTATTGTTCCAAGATATGTTGTATGTATAGTGCGAAACATGCTATGATGTACAAACATCTCGTACCAGACGGTCAAGCTTATATCTTCTATATTGATATTAGAGCTGCAGGAAAAGGCTATGAAGAATTCATCAAAAGAGTTCAAGAAGAATATGGAGTAATCTACATAAGGGGAAGAGTTTCAAAAATATATAAGGAAAACGGCCAATTAATCGTTCAGGCAGTTGATACGCTCACTGGGGAACAATTAGAAGTACCAGTCGATCTCGTCGTTTTAGCAATGGGTATCGTACCAAGCCCAGATGCAAAGCGACTAGCTGAAATTCTCAAAATACCCGTGGATAAGTGGGGCTTCTATCAGGAAGTCCATCCAAAGCTACGACCAGTAGAAAGCGTTGTGAGTGGAATATTTGTTTGTGGCGCAGCTCAAGGGCCAAAGGATATCTCAGAAACTGTAGCTCAAGCAAGTGCAGCTGCCTCTAAGGCCATTGCATTGTTATCCAAGGATATGATATATCATGAACCCATAATTGCGCGTGTAAATACTGACTTATGTAGTGGATGTGGTGTATGTGAATCCATCTGTCCCTATGGAGCAATAAAAGTGATTAATAAAGTTGCTGAGGTAAACGAGGTTTTATGTGAAGGTTGCGGAGCTTGTGCTGCTGCTTGTCCAGTGGGAGCTATTCAATTAAGAAACTTCAGAGATGATCAAATAATCTCAATGATTCAGGCCGTATTAACGAGGTGAAATGAAAGTGAGTAATCATGAAGAATTCGAACCAAGGATAGTTGCTTTCTTATGTAGATGGTGTGCATATGCTGGAGCTGACCTTGCTGGAGTTAGTAGATTAGAATACCCACCAAATGTGATCCCCATTTTAGTTCCATGTTCCGGTAGGGTTGATCCTCAATACATACTCCTAGCATTCAAAAACGGTGCTGATGGCGTACTAATAGGAGGCTGTCACACTCCAAATGATTGCCATTATGTATCTGGGAATTATAAAGCTCTCAAAAGATACGCTCTATTAAAGAAATACCTTGAGCAAATAGGAATAAACCCAGCCCGAGTTCGATTAGAATGGATTTCTGCTACTGAAGGGCAAAAATTTGCCCGTGTTATTAGAGAGTTTACAGAAGAATTGAAAAAACTCGGTCCATTAAGATTAAGGTGAAAATTATGAGCACCAATAAAATAAAGATCACGATTGTCCCAGGCGCTGCATGTGGAGGATGTGATGTCTCTCTCGCTAATCTCGGAGAACGACTACTCGAAGCGACCGAGCTTGTAGATATAGTGTTCTGGCCAACTGTAGCCGACTTCAAGCTAGAAGATCTTAAGAATCTAGATCACATAGATATAGGCATATTCATCGGCTCAATTCGATTAGAGAAACACGCTGAAGCAGCCAAAATTTTGCGTGAGAAAGCAAAATTCGTTGTTGCATATGGAACTTGTGCCTGCTATGGTGGAATTTTCGGACTCGGAAACCTCTCAACACGCGAAGAACTGCTTAAAAAGGTCTATTTAAATACTCCAACTACTGAGAATCCAGAAGAAAAAATCCCAGGCCAGAAAGTTGTAATTAATGGTGTAGATGTCACGCCTCCCCGATTAACAGAATGGAATCTTCCTTTAAATAACATTGTGACAGTAGATTTATACGTGCAGGGATGCCCACCAATAGAAGATTCTATCAATCATTTCTATGAAGTACTAGTATCATATGCTAAAAATAGAAAACCATTTGAAAAAGGAATGATGATCCCGGGAGCGAAGACTTTATGTGATATTTGCCCACGGAAAAAACCTGAAAAAATAGTTATTGAGAAGTTCAGAAGAGTACATGAAGGTCCCATTGATGATGAATTATGCTTCTTAGCTCAAGGTATAATTTGTTTAGGCCCGATTACAGTAGCTGGATGCGGCGCTTCATGCATTAAAGCTAATATGCCTTGTCGAGGATGTCTAGGCCCTCCAGCGGATATCATAGATCGGGCAGGGAAATTCATATCTACAATCGCCTCTCTGGTGGAAATAGAGAGGGAAAAAGAGCTATCTGATGAGGAGTTAATGCGAATTGTTCAGGAGATTGTTGATCCCGTCGGAACATTCCACAGATTTACATTCTCGTCGGGTGTGATAAATAAGAAGCAGGAGGATGCTAAAAAATGAAGACAATAAAAATTGAACCTATATCTAGATTAGAAGGCGAAGGACAAATAATAATTATACTAGATGATGATGGAAAAGTAAGGGATGTATTCTTTGAAATCCTCGAATTGAAAGGCTTCGAGAGATTTTGCATTGGAAGACCAGCAGAAGAAATGCCTAGAATTGTTACGAGAATCTGTGGGGTCTGTCCATGGGCTCACCACATGGCTGCGGGGAAAGCTGTAGATGCTGTTTTTGGCCGTGATCCCACTCCAGTTGCCGAGAAGATAAGAGAATTAGCTTACTGCGCTCATATAATTGATAGCCACTCATTACACTTCTACTTCCTAGCAGCACCGGATTTTCTTGTTTCCCCTGAAGCTGATAAGTCCCAAAGAAATGTCATTTATTTATATAAGAAGCATCCCGAAATAGTTAAAGAAATTGTAAAACATCGACACTATGTGGTCAAAATCGAAAGTATGATCGGTGGAAAATCGATTCATCCCGTATGTTGTGTCCCAGGTGGAGTAAGCAAGCGACTCACCGAGGATGAACGAAAAGAGATTGAAGAAATGGCTAAGGAGCTAATAAAGTTCTCAGAAAAATGGCTTGAAATCTGGGAAAAGGATATTTTATCAAAGTACGAGGATATAATATTCAGCAAAGACATATATTATCTTGAGACTTACTATATGGGTCTAGTTTCACCTAAGGATAATAGTTTAAACTTCTATGACGGAGATGTCAGAGTAGTTGATCAGAAAGGCCAGGAAGTCTTTAGATTTAGAGCTCATGAATACTTAAATTACATCTCAGAGAGAGTAGAGGCATGGACTTACACAAAATTCCCTTACTTGAAACCAATTGGATGGAAAGGTCTAGTAGATGGACCGAAGAGCGGAATTTATAGAGTTGGTCCTCTTGCTAGACTAAACGTATGCGACCGGATTTCTACTGAGAAAGCTCAATTAGCATATGAGAAGTATATTGAGGCGGGAGGAAAACCCGTACATTTCTCTATGTTTGCTCATTGGGCACGATTAATCGAAATGCTATATGCAAGCGAGAGAATATTAGAACTAGCGCAAGATGAGGAGATTACGAGTTCTGATGTTATAAATTATGAAGGAGCATTGACAAAATTTGGTGTCGGTGTAGTTGAAGCTCCAAGAGGAATATTATTCCACCATTACGAAACCGATGATGATGGAATGATAACTCTTGCTAATATGGTTGTACCAACAACGCAAAATAATGCAGCAATATGTATGGATGTGAAAAAGAGCACTGAAAAACTAATAATCAATGGTCAGATATCAGAGGGCATATTAAATAGAATAGAAATGGCGTTTAGAGCTTATGATCCATGTCTTGCATGTTCAGCTCATTCCTTGCCTGGAAGAATGCCTTTAGTGGTTAAAGTATATAATACCAGAGGCGAGTTAATTAAGGAACTAAGGCGAGAATAATGCGGATATTAGTATTAGGGATTGGAAATCCGATTTTAGGTAATGATGCAGCGGGGATATTGGCTATCCGAGAGCTGAAAAGAATGTTCAAAAGATTTAATGTAAACAATGTCTATTTCGATGAAAGCTCAGACGGAGGCTTTAGGCTAGCTGAAAAAATGCTCGGTTATGATAAAGTGATTATTATTGACACAATTAAAGATAATGAATCAACCGAGGAGGGGACTGTTCGGGTTATAGACTTATACGAATTAATGAAGAAGAATGAAAATAAGTGGTTAGCCAATCCTCATGATGCAGATTTAATAACTGCTATGAAGATTCTTTCAAGTGCCTTCAAAGATGAGATGCCTCGCGAAGTGATTATATATGGCATAAAAATAAGCTCCTCTTTTACTTTTTCTGAACAACTCTCAGATAGTGTGAGAAATGCCATTAAAAAAGTTGTTAAGATGATTTTGGAAGATTTGGGGGTGAAAAATTAATGCTCATTAAAATTAGTAGTGAACTGGCAAAGAAGGTATTTGAGATAAGTGGACAGAATGTTTATGCCTGCTATCAATGTGGTAAATGTAGCGCTGGCTGCCCAGTTGTAAATGAAATGGATCTCCTACCAAATCAGGTTATACATCTTGTGCAGATTGGTGACGAAAGAGTACTCAATTGCAAGGCAATATGGATCTGCGCTGCTTGTTTTACGTGCTCAGTAAGATGTCCACGTGACGTTGATTTAGCTAAGGTAATGGAAGCTTTGAGATTACTAACGCTTCGCAAAGGAATATACAAATTAGATCTACGTAGAATCGAGAACGTGGAAGAATATCCTCAAATAGCTCTTATTGCAGCAACTAGAAAATATACGGGGTGAAATGTTATATGAAATTCCTTTACTTCCCAGGATGTTCTCTTAAAAATTACGCAAAAAAATATGAAGATAGCGCGCTTGCAGTAGCTAAACATTTCGGTATCGAGCTCATTGAACTTAAGCGATGGAACTGCTGTGGTGTAGTTTACAGCCTCGCAAGCGATAGCGTCTTTCATTGTATCGGAGCCGTTAGGGATCTAATTAGAGCGCAAGAACAAGTAGGGGAGACTGGTAATGATAAATTAGTAACATTGTGTTCCATGTGTTATCAGGTTCTGGCCAGTGTTAATCATAGATTAGCTAACGATCCATCAGCTTTAGAGACATTAAATCGCTTCATGGATGAAGAAGAAGATTATTTGGGGACGATTGAAGTAACGCATTTCTTGACAGTTCTGAGAGATTATGTTGGCTTTGATAAAATCAGAGAGGAAGTCAAGAGAGAGCTAGCAGATTTACGAGTTGCTCCTTATTATGGGTGTATGCTAGTCAGACCAAAGGAAGTAGCTATTGATGACCCTGAGGAACCCGTTATTTTAGAACAATTAATTGAATCTCTTGGAGCATATCCCATTGATTATCCTTTTAGAACAGAGTGTTGCGGATCCTATAATGTTGTTGTGAACAAAGAAGTTGTAAAAACGCGCGTGCTAAGGATAATTTCCCCCTTATTTAGAGCACGTGCTGATATAATCGTAACGGTATGTCCTCTCTGTACTTTCAACTTAGAATATGGAATGAAACTGGCTTCGCGTCAGTTACATGGAAAGAAAATTCCAGTCGTATATTTCACTGAATTATTAGCCTTTGCTCTTGGTTTAGATAATGTTTTAGATAAAACAACTCTTGAAATATTTAAGAAATATATGTGAAGGTGATGAATAAAATGACCGTAGCTGAAGTAGTTGAGGAGGAGAAAAAACCCCCTATAAAAATGGTGAGAATTTACATAATGGGACGCGAGTATTTAGTGCCGGAAGGACTCACTATACTCAAAGCAATGGAGTATGCTGGATACCGCTTAGTACGAGGTGTTGGATGCAGAGCAGGATTCTGTGGAGCATGCGCAACAGTGTATAGACTTAAGGATGATTATAGATTGTATACAGCATTAGCATGTCAAACTACTGTTCAAGATGGAATGTATCTCGTGCAATTACCTTTTGTGCCAGCCAAGAAACCTCGATATGATATCGAGAAATTAAAACCCGATTTATCCGCAATATTGAAGTTCTTCCCAGAAGTAACTCGTTGCGTACAATGTAATACATGTACAAAGGTCTGTCCTCAGGAAATACAAGTTATGGATGCTATCCAAGCAATTTTGAGGGGTGATATCGAGACCGCTGCGCACCTTACGTTTGACTGCGTAGCATGCGGAATTTGCTCGATGCGATGTCCTGCTGAGATCGTTCATTATCATGTCTTCCAGCTAGTGAGGAGATTATATGGAAAATATATCGCAAAACCATCTAAGCATTTAAGAGAGAGATTAAAGGAAATACAGGAGGAAAAGTTCAAGGAGGAGTTAGATCGACTTGTAGTAGCGGGTCCTACAGAATGGAAGAAATTATATGCTGCTCGCGAAATCGAACCTTAGGAGGTGAAACATTATGAGTGAGTATCCAGGATACCCAGAAGAATTCTGGGAAAGTTTAGAAAAGGTTGAAGCAACAAGAGAAAAAAGATTAAAAGAAGTATTCAGGAGGATCGCTCCTGAGGAAAAAGAGGAACTCCTTAAGAAGTGGCATCCA
>JAHKLF010000139.1 GCA_029856615.1 Candidatus Njordarchaeota archaeon | reverse complement strand
CGACCAAATGCTTTACTCTCTCCTATGATAATCCTCTCAAAATATTTTGAAGAACCATCATATAAGATTCTATGCGTATCTACCTTTAATGCTATACCGAGACGCTTATTAATTTCCCCTAACCATAGATTCATTTTCTCTCCCCCGAATTTTTAATACTTTAAACCATTAACGTATCCTTGATTCTCTAAGTTGTTAATGAGACATTACTGGTTAATTCTTCTATATCCAACCTTATCAATTAGATACGCTCCCAATAATGGAAGAAGAATAGTAGCTTCCCCTTCAACTGTTATATGGGAAGCTTTCCGCGAGATTTTTCCCCATGATATAGCCTCACGCGTCCGTGCTCCTGATAATGAGCCATCCCATTCTACGGCAGTAGTAATATATACTGCTCTCTCTAAGCCGTCTTTAAATTGATTCCACCAGATTACATGATGCTTACTAATCCCTCCTCCAATAATAAGAGCACCGGTCCGCTTTGCTCCATAGATTATTTCATCTAAAATCGTTTCATCCAGAAAAACGTCAATTCTAAAATCTTTATGCTCTTGTTTAAAAAGCCATAGCTGATAGCCAAAGGCTCCATCAGTTATCCCTGGAACGAAGATTTTAATTCCGTTTTTCCAAGCCCACCAGATTATGCTTTCTTCTTTTTTGTTACAAGAATCTAAATATTTCCCAAGGTGATTTATTAATTCACATGTACTAAGCTCTCTCATGCCGCTTTCATACAAACTGTTAAGAAAATTCTGCGTTATTTCTTCTATTATTCCACCGTAGTTTTCGTAAGGTATGAATATGTTGCCTAATCTGTGTATTTCTAAGTCAGCTAACTCTTTATCATCTGCCTCGAACCAACCGTGATAATATTCGCGCCAACATCTTGCAATATCATGATCAATAGATCCGCATGTGGTTATAATTATATCGAAAAATTTTCTTTTCACGAATTCTTTTATAATACCTCTTGTACCTGTAGCTAAAATTGCAGCTGGGAACGACAAGAAGTTAACACTGTCATCATCTAGGAGCATGTCACAGAGAATTTTTGCCGCTTCATGTAATTTTTTGGCTGTAAAGCCTCCCGATTTTCCGAGTTCTTCGATTAGATCTGATACACTCATTTTTTCTCGCAATTTGATATCTTGCACAATAGGTAATCTTTCAAGAAAATATTTTCTCTTGTCCTTTACATCCTCCACAGCGATCACAGCCTCCGTCATTTTGATTTATAAAAACTAGGTGTTATATTTTAATAAAATCGAATTTAAAAATAGAAAACTGTTTAACTTTTCAATATCCTTAGCGATGAGACTAAGCGATTCACTAGTCGTGCAAACAGTCCTTAAAGAAAAATACAGTATACCTTGGTGCAAACAAATGGAAAATGATTTTTTAAACCGAGTATTGGGTTGTGTATCTTTCCTTGAGACACTTATAGATCAAAAGATTACATATATCGGCATATTTGACGAATTTGCCGCTATAGAATGCACAAATGCTTTTATTTTTTTAGTTCCCAAAGAAAAAGCTCCTAAACCGATAGATAAGAAGCATTATTTTGCATTCAATGCATTACCAGCCGAAATTCAGAGCTATGGAATTGATTGTAGTGGTTATTTCATAAAAAGCGAAGAACATGATATCGTTATTCTGCTTGCTCCAAGAGCTAAATGTGAGGGAAACATACGAATTAAACGTGTTAGAAGAGAAAGAATAGGAGCTGTTGACGCCATTTTTTCAAGCTTACTATCATTATTTGATTCGCCGAGTGGATATATTACCTATAAGGAAAAAGTGTTAGGTGTTCTTTCATTCGCTAAAATATCTCCGCTAGCTGATCTAGCGCTTAAAAAATTAAAAAATCTAACTAAAGCGGGTGCTAGGTTCATCAAAAGAGATGAAAAAACAATTGAAACAGGCTGGCTTAAGAGAATATCTTTTGGCGTCAGACCTATCTTATTCAATAAGATTACGATAGATTTTGATTCACTGGAGCGCAAACTCGCCCTAATGAAGATAAAATTTGACAAAGAAATCCTCCGAGCAAAGGTATTATTCAGAGATTATAAGCCACTAATTTACGAGAGAATCATCGAGTATATCCACACGGGAGAAAAAATCATAGCAAAGACAACAATTATTAAGGGAAAAATCGTGGATAAACAATTCTTAATCCTTTTAGCACGTTTGATGGAAAATTTTGAAGCCATGGCATGCATCGGCGAAGACATATTCAATATCGCTCTAGCATTGTGCTCCCAAGCTAAAGGGTTGTGCGTCGGAGGAAAAGATTATGAGCGTGAAAAACTAAAAATTGAAAAAATCGATTACATTGATGACCCTCGATATGCTATCATCCCGCTTTATATTTCCTTAATTGCTAGTATTGTTAATATGAGTAAGTTTAAGATCGGAAAAATTAGCGGTATTGCTATTCAAGGAAAACGCGACGACTTAAACATTGTAGGGTTGATATACTAATGAGAACTACCAATGATGCAACATGTAAGCTTATCAATGAAATAAAAGATTTGTTAAAAGATCTTGTTGCGTGCTACAGACTATCTGCGAGAAAGGATATTAGACGTGTAATGATATACTTCTTGACAAAAATTTTAGAAGATTTCGAAGAAAAAAAGAGCCGCGGCTTAGAATATGACTTGAAGATGGCAAAAATTGATGATTTAGAAGATCTAAATGACTACTACTTACATCACATCTTTTCGAGATATTATTTAGACCGATTTCTCCACACGAAAAATTCGTCTTATATCCTTAAAAAAGTGGCAGACGCAGTAATGCATTTTAATGCGTTAAAGGATTATTCTACCCCTCTCAATGTGATCGGAACAATCGCAATGAGATTAATCAGAAGAGGCGAAATAAAAAATTCGTTATATTTAATTGATATGTTATCCGCAATGCCTATTAGAGGACGAGATTTGGTCATTGCAGAGATCTATGGAGAGATCTCATTAGAGCTTCTTAAGAAAGGCTTCATCGATAGAGGTGTTTCTCTCCTATTTGACTCGGTCAAAATGCTAAACAGGATGGGATATGATACAAACAGTCTTTGGCTCATTGGTCGTGCGATCAAATTAATATGCGAAAGAGAAAAAACGGAAGTGATCATGCGAATCCTTAATATTTCAGCCAAATTCTTCCCCCTTTTTACTTACAGTTATGCATTAAAATATGGATCCAAAGATCTCAAAAATCAAATTAAACCTATATTCATGCATCTGTTATCCGAATACATTAGAAATGGACAGAAAAATAAGGAACTCGTAGAGGCAATAATTCTTTCATTACCCCGATTAATCGAAGATAAAGAATTAATGACTTTTGTGCAAAAAGCTGAGGAAGCATTAACTAGTAAAGGAGAAAGAGGCTATGCTCTGATCATCTCATGCGAACGGGAAGTACTAGAATTCTTAAAATACGGAGGAAAGAAAAGAATCTCTAGGATATTGGAGCTTGTAAATGAGATGGATAAATTAGGGATGAGTAAATTTGCAGCTGATTGCCTCAGGAAAATTCTTGATGCTTTAGATGTTAAGAAAATGTTAAAAAATGTCACGATACTCTCAGAAATAATCGCATATTTGTACGAAAAAAGCGGAGATTATGAGAAAATATTTGAGATATTTGGGGAAATAGCAGCGAAGCTCATTAAAAATGATTTATACGATGAAGCCTTTACTTTCATAAAAAATGCAGGAACATACTCATCAGTAAGCAGATTTATTATGATAAAATTATTAATTGAGCCAATAGCCAGGGAACTAGTGAGGAAAAGAGGAAGAGAGGGCGCAGAAATGCTCTTAGCCAAGATTAGGAACTTTATTAGAGAAAGCTCTGAGTACATATCTGCGTACCTGCTTTCCATCATCATCGAAGAATTAATTAAGAGAGGCGATGTTTCGCATGCTGATGATTTTTCAAGAATTCTTTTTTCTTTTCCCCATTCCTCCAATTATTTTCACACAATTATTAGCTTGCTACTTAAGAAAGGAGACCTAGAAAGAGTTTATGGTATTTTAAATGTACTTTCTCGTGATTATGAGAAAGACACGGATCTAATAACAAATGCTATTTTTGCTATGATCTCTGAGAACTATGTTAAAGAAGCTTTAAAACTGCTTAACAAATACAGAGAATACTTCTCTTCAGAGAAATTTGCAAAATTATTATCTGATATTAGTATCAGACTAGCGGAGAAAAAGTACTACCGGTTAGCTACTAATCTCGCATTACAAGCAATAGATCAATTATTAAAGGAAAAAGCTTACCTAACGGCTCTTAATACTGTTGCTTTTGTAATTGCTAGAATGGATGATATCAATGCTGTAGTATCGTTCATAAGAGGTATTCTTAATTCAATCTTAGAATGCAAGGGAGGGGCATAAAGTGAAAACCTCCTCTGAAGGTTCTTTGGATATTAATGAAAGGATGCGTAAAGTTCTATCAGAAGTTCTTAAAGTCATAAAACCCGATGAAAAAGAGAAATCATATGTTTTGAGTTTTGCAAATAGGATACTTAATGAAGTATCTAACGCTGTAAAAGATGTTGATGTACCGCATTCTGTTGAATTACACGGCTCTATTGCCCATGATACTTGGCTATCAAAGGATAGAGACATTGATATTTTCATACTATTACACGAAGAAAGACCCAAGGAATACTTAGAAAAAGAAATATTAGGAAAAATCGAGAAAGCTCTACCGTATAAATTTGAGAAAAGATATGCAGAACATCCCTACCTCAGGGCTCATATAGAGGACTTCGAGGTAGATATCGT